>JAZOMS010000027.1:0-8899 GCA_045654145.1 Alistipes sp.
GGCAATCAATTCAGCAGCCTTTGCCAAGTCGCGTCGCAGGACGGTGGCGTGAATCGCCGTCTCCTCCTTAGTCGTGTATGCATTTAGTTCGCCACCCAGATTCTCCAATCGACAGTTGATGTGGTATGCTCGGCGGTGCTCTGTACCTTTGAACAGTGCGTGTTCGGTAAAGTGTGCCAATCCGTGCTCATTACTCAACTCGTCGCGCGTACCAGCATTGATTATCAGAGCACAATAGGCCACATCAGAGCGTACGGCACGATGAATGCCTCGTATGCCGTTGGGTAGCGTATATGTGTAAAATTTCTCCATTCGTTCTAATGTTTAGCGAGGAATTGACCTGTGTAACTCTTTTCACACTGTTGCAGGTCGCGAGGCGTACCTTCGAATACGATCTCGCCTCCTCGGTCGCCCGCCTCTGGACCGAGGTCAATGACCCAATCTGCACACTTAATCACATCCATATTGTGCTCGACGATCACCACCGAGTGTCCACGCTCAATCAGAGCACCGAACGCTGCAAGCAGTTTGTTGATATCATGGAAATGCAGTCCCGTAGTAGGCTCGTCGAAGATGAACATCACACGCCCAGCCGAATTCTCTCGCAACATATATGACGCCAACTTAACTCGCTGACTCTCACCGCCCGACAGCGTCGAAGATGATTGTCCGAGCTTGATATAGCCCAATCCGACATCTTGCAACGGTTTCAATCGTTCGATGATGCGTCGGCAGACGCTCTCCGCACCTGCACCAAAGAACTCTATCGCCTCATCGATAGTCATCTCCAATACGTCATAGATAGATTTTCCGTGCCAACGCACCTCCAGAATCTCATCCTTGAATCTTCGTCCGCCACACGCCTCACATTTCAATTCGATATCGGCCATAAACTGCATCGAAACCTTGATAACACCATCGCCCTGACACTCTTCGCAGCGACCGCCTGCGATGTTGAACGAGAAGTGCGATGGCCCCATACCATTATGCTTGGCATAGGGTTGGTCGGCATACAGACGACGAATTTCGTCGTAGGCTTTGATATAGGTAACGGGATTCGAGCGCGACGACTTGCCAATCGGATTCTGATCGACCAATTCGACTGATGATAATAACCCAACATCGCCTTCGAGCGATTCGAAATCACCGGGTTTCAGTCCTGTTTCGGTCAATTGACGACGCAGGGCAGGATATAGAATACCTTTCACAAATGACGATTTGCCACTACCGCTAACACCTGTTATGCAGGTCATTACGCCAAGCGGAATCCGTACATCGATACCTTTCAAATTATTCTCTCTTGCGCCACGAATTGTGATGTGTCCTGCTGCGCTGCGGAACGATTGTGGCACAGTTATCGAGCGTCGCCCCGTTAGGTAGTCAGCCGTTAGACTTTCGCTCGGTTCATTCAGTAACTTATCGAGTGCTCCGCTGAAGACTACCCTGCCACCCAATTCGCCCGCACGTGGCCCGATATCGACAATGTAATCCGCTGCACGAATAACCTCCTCCTCGTGCTCGACGACGATCACCGTATTGCCCAGGTCGCGCAATTGTTTCAAAACGCCAATCAGTCGGTGTGTGTCGCGCGGGTGCAGACCGATGCTCGGCTCGTCTAGAATATAGAGCGATCCGACCAACGAGCTGCCTAACGACGTCGAAAGGTTGATGCGCTGACTCTCACCGCCCGAAAGAGTTGAAGATAGACGATCGAGTGTCAAATAGCCCAAACCGACATCAGTTAAGTATCGCAGTCGATTGCGGATCTCTACCATAATACGTTCTGAGGTTGCTGTGTCGTGCTCATCAAGCTCGATTACGGTGAAGAAATTGATCAATTCATCGACGGTCATCGTAACCAGATCGGCAATCGTTCGCCCTCCGATGCGCACATAAAGAGCCTCCTTCCGCAGACGACTGCCGCCACACTCCGAGCAGGTTGTTTTGCCCGTGTAGCGAGCCTTCATCACGCGAAATTGTATCTTATAACGTTCGCTGTCAATATATTGAAAGAATTCATCCAAGCCGTGAAAATGCTCATTGCCTCTCCACAGTAGCTGTTTCTGCTCGCGCGTAAGGTCGTGGTAAGGTGTATGAACGGGGAAGCCGAACTTGTAAGCGTTGTTCACCAACTGCTCCTTCCACCACTTCATCGTCTGCCCTTTCCAGCAAGCGATGGCGTCTTCGAAAATCGAACGGCTCTTGTCGGGTACAACCAGATCTTCGTCGATACCCACCATCTTGCCGTAGCCCTCGCAACGGGGACAGGCTCCGATCGGATTGTTGAAACTGAAAAGGTGTTCGGTTGGTTCTTCAAAACTCAACCCGTCCAACTCGAAACGCGACGAATATTCCACTATCTCGTCGCCCTCTTCGTCGAGTATAACGATTCGGCACACTCCACCTCCCAATTCGTAGGCGCGAGCCACCGCATCTCGCAGGCGACTACCCAACTCCTCATCGTCTGACAATCGGGCACGATCGACCACTATCGAAATTTCATTTGGCGATTCGTCGCTTGAAATATCCTTTATAACATCTTCAATAAGTGAAGTTTGCCCTTTGCGATATATTCGCAAAATACCCTCGCCAAAGAGCGCTGCGAGCTGTTCGATTATGCTCTGCCCCGTACCAATGACCAACGGTGCAGCAACCATTATACGGCTACCCGACCATCGTTCAATCGCCTCGGTAATAACCTGCTCAGGCTGGTAGCTGCGCACTTCGCGCCCCGAAATGGGTGAATAGGTGTGTCCTATGCGAGCAAACAGCAACTTCAAATAGTCGTAAATTTCGGTTGTTGTGCCGACGGTTGAACGCGGATTTTTGGTCGATACCTTCTGCTCAATAGCAATTGCGGGCGCAATGCCCGAGATCATATCGACGTCAGGTTTTTCGATACGACCGAGGAACTGACGCGCATAAGCCGACAGACTTTCGACATAACGGCGCTGACCCTCGGCAAAAATTGTGTCGAAGGCCAAAGTGGACTTACCCGACCCCGAAAGTCCGGTAACGACCACCAATTTGTTATGCGGAATCGCGAGCGAGATGTTCTTCAAATTATGAACTCTCGCCCCCTGAATCCTTATCTGTTGCTTTTCGTCAGTCATTCAATATCTTATTTTATCATCTCCATCTGCGACTGAGGGGTTACCTTCTCGCAGTAGCGGCAGCGTAACGAAATTTTGCCGTCGTGATTCAGTACGTCGAAAGCTGTGCGTACCGGCTCATTGTTGGTGATGCACTTGGGGTTGGCGCAACGTACAAAGCCTTCGATGCGCTCAGGAACGGTTACCTTGCGCTTCTCGATCACCTCGAAATCCTTGATCGTATTGACCATAGCCATCGGGGCAAACAGCGCGATGCGATTGATCTCCTTGTCGAGACAATAGCGGTCGGCAATCTTGATGATCGCCTTGCTGCCCATACGTTTGCTTTCGAGGTTCATACCGAACGTAATGCGCTGTGGAGCGCGGTCGAGCTGCATAATGCGGATAATCTTGAAGAGTTGATCCGACGGAATGTGGTCGATTACCGTGCCATTCTCGATGGCGCGAACCTCCTGTGTCTTATTATCGTTTGCCATAGTTTCTTACTTTTTAACGCCTAACAAATAACTGATGATTGCCATACGGGTATAAACTCCGTTCTCGGTCTGGTTGAAGTAGTACGCCTTGGGATTCTGATCGACATCGTAAGCGATCTCGCCCACGCGCGGCAGCGGATGCAAAATGCGCATATTATCCTTTGTGTTGTCGAGCATCGAGTTCTTCAAAACATAGACATTCTTTACTCGCTCATACTCCATCGGGTCGGTGAAACGCTCGCGCTGCACACGAGTCATATAGACGATGTCAGCCTCGTTGATAGCGTCGCCGATCTCGGTTGTTTCGGTAAACTCTAAACCCTTGTCGCGCAGGAACTGCTTGTACTCCTCGGGCATACGCAGTTCGGGAGGAGCAACGAACGTGAACTTGGTGTTGAAGTGCGAGAGAGCCTGCAACAACGAGTGTACGGTGCGGCCATATTTCAAATCGCCCACCATCATAATGTTGATGCCATCGAGTGTGCCCTGTGTCTTTTTGATCGAATAGAGATCGAGTAGCGTCTGCGAGGGGTGCTGATTAGCACCGTCGCCCGCATTGACGATAGGCACTTTCGAGAACTCGCTGGCGTAGCGCGGAGCACCCTCCAACGAGTGGCGCATCACGATCATATCGCAGTAGTTGCTGATTACCTGAATGGTGTCGTGGAACGTTTCGCCCTTTGATACGCTGGTGTTAGCCGTATCCGAGAAACCGATTACTCGTGCACCCAAACGGTTGATTGCGCTCTCGAAACTGAGTCGAGTACGGGTCGAAGGCTCGAAAAACAGCGAGGCTATCACTCGCCCGTTGAGCAGAGGCTCGTAGGGGTGTTCCTCGAAGTAGGCAGCCAATTCGGTGATGCGAATGATCTCATCTTTGGTGAGATCGGTGATTGAAATAAGACTCTTCTTCGCCATAGTTTATGTTTGTTTTAGTTGTTTATCACAATTTCGGCTTGTGCGCCCTCAACCTTAGATAGGCGCGTAAGCAGTTGTTCGCTGAGGCTTTGACGGATGGTAAGTGTCATCGTGCATAGATTGTCGAAACACTGCTCGACAATCTTTGGTTGCAGATCTTTGATGACCTTCATAACCTCGTTCATCGCCATATATGAGAATCGCACCTCGATGCGGTCATCAACCGTGCGCTCGACAACCTTAGCCGCGGCAATAACCTCGGCCGCTGAGGTCTTGTAGGCCTCTATCAGTCCCGAAACTCCCAATTTCGTACCTCCGAAATAGCGCACCACAACAATTAGGCAGTCGGTGATCTCGTGTGAGAGCAGCTGTCCGAGGATAGGCTTGCCGGCAGTCGATGATGGCTCACCATCGTCGTTGGCACGGAAAGTCTCGCCACGAGGTCCAAGTCGCCAAGCATAGCAATGGTGCGTAGCGTCGTAATATTTTTTATACAGCACTTCGAGTCGCTCGCGTATCTGCTCCTCCGTGCTTACGGGGTAAGCAAAGCAGAGAAACTTACTGCTCTTCTCCTTGAACAGCGCCTCGGCGTCGGCCTTGATTGTGCGATATACGTCGTTCTCCATTGCTCGTGGGTGCGTTTAGATAGTTTTGCGGAACATACGGCTCCAACGGATATTCGCCGGGAAACTCTTTTCGGGGTCGAGCGAGAGCCACACGAACGATGCTTTACCAACGATATGATCCTCGGGAACAAAGCCCCAGAAACGCGAGTCGGCTGAGTTGTGTCGGTTGTCGCCCATCATAAAGTAGTAATCCATCTTGAACGTATATTCGGTTGCGGGCTCGACGTTGAACAAGTACTCGCTACCGCGTTCTTCTACTATATTCCCCACATAGACCTCGATTGCACGTCGATAGAGTGGCCACGTCTGTGCGTTGAGGGCGATCGTTGCGCCTTTGGCGGGAATCCACAGCGGACCCATATTGTCGATATTCCACGTGTCCGAGGTGTCGTTGGGAAAGTAATCGAGATTCTGCAAATCGTCTTGGTAACGCTCCACTGCCACCACTTTGCGCATTTCGCTGATAGCCTTCTCCTCGGCTTCGGTCAGGTGCATTGAGTAGTTGAGTCCTGCGCCCGAAACCTCGCTAATACCCATATTTTTGAACGCAGTGAGGCTGATCGGAGCATTTGTGGTTACGAAGTTGAGGTGCTGCTTTTCGGGGATCTCGCGCTGTTTTGCACCATTGACGAACACCTCGCCATTGACAATCGAGAGAGTGTCTCCTGCAATTGCAACACAACGCTTGATATAATTTTCGCGTTTATCGACGGGACGGGTGATAATGGTGAAATCTCGCTCTAAACGGCGACGACCCTCAGTGTGGCCATACTGCTGCTGATAGTAACGCAATACATCGTAGTAGGTCTTGTCCTGTCGCTCCAAAAGGACGGTATCTCCCGCAGGGAAGTTGAATACCACGATGTCGTCGCGCTCGATACTGCGCAGACCCTTCAAGCGGTGATAGGGTCGCTGAATGGCTTCCGAGTAGGATTTCGCACCCGTTGTCGAGAAAGGCATTGTGTGGTGAACAAACGGGAATGAGATAGGCGTGTTGGGCATCTGTGGACCGTATGTTACTTTGCTCACGTAGAGGTAGTCGCCAACAAGCAGTGTGCCCTCCATCGACGACGACGGAATAACGTACATCTGGAAAATGAAGATGTGAATTACCGATGCCACAACCGTTGCGAAGATAATCGCACTCACCCACTCTTCGATGGTGCGGTAGGTCTTGCTCTGGGCTTTGAGTTGCTCGTTTATGCGGCTCAAACGTCCCGTTACAAAGCGCGTGATATAGATGTCGAAAATAACGATCAATCCGAGCATCCACCACAAATTTCCGGTCCAAACGACGAACCAAAGTGTGTAAATCGTAGCGGCGAGTGTGAATTTTACCCAGCGATTGGCGAATATCTCTTTTAACTTATCCATCTTTCGATCTTTAATATTTCTGTTAAAATGTTCGTTCTCAGAGCTATTAACTCCATTGTGTTTTGAGCTGCTCTCAACTGACAAAGATACAATTTTCGTTGCTTAAAATGAAATATTTTTTGACTGTTTTAGATTTTTATATTACATTTGTTGTCAATTAATGTAGCAGTATAAGTTTCGAAGGCGATGCGCTATTTTTGCGAACTACGTTACGACGGTACAGCCTACTGCGGTTGGCAACGTCAGAAGTCGGCTCCCTCGGTGCAACAGAGCATCGAGCAGGGGCTCTCTACCCTTCTGCGCTGCCCGACCGAGATCGTTGGTGCAGGTCGCACCGATACGGGTGTTCACGCATCGTACTACGTGGCGCACTTCGATGCTGTGCAGCCCATTGCCGACACATCGAGTTTTGCATACCACTTGAACGCGATTCTGCCGCGTGATATTGCGGTGATGAGTATTTCGCCGGTGGCTGACGACGCTCACGCACGTTTCGACGCAGTGCGCCGCGAATATCGATATCGCATTGAGCCTCGCAAGAACCCCTTCACACGGGCATACTCGTGGCAATATTACGTAGCGTTGGATGTCGATGCAATGAACAATGCAGCAACGCGACTGTTTGATTTCGAAGATTTTACTTCGTTTGCTAAACTCAACTCGAACAATACGACCAACATCTGCCACATCTACGAGGCTCGATGGCGAGTGTTGGACGATGGAGTATTGGAATTTACGATTGCGGCTGATCGCTTTCTGCGCAATATGGTGCGTGCGATTGTGGGTACGTTGGTCGATGTGGGTACGGGAAAATTGACGCCCGAAGGATTTGCCGAGATCATTGCCTCGCGCGATCTGTCGCGCTCGTCGGGCTCTGCTCCTGCGCAGGGTCTGTTCCTGAACGATGTACAGTATTCGCCTGAGGTGTTTGTGCGACGTAAATGATTGATGAACTTTTGTTTAACCTTAAATTTATATTAACAATGATTATTGGTTTGGTTTGTCTGGTAATCCAGATTATTCTTGCAGTTCAGATCTTCCAGCGCAAAGATCTTGATATGGTAGGCAAGTTGGTTATGGCTTTGATCGTAATCTTGGTGCCTTATATGATTGGTGCTGCGTTCTACTATTTCTACGCAAAGGACAAGGCTGCTCAGTGGTTTAAGAAATAACCCGCTTGTGCCTTAAACGCAACTCCGCCCGACTTCGAAAGAGGTCGGGCGGAGTGTTTTTTTTGATTAGTATTGGAATATAAGGTTTAGAGAGTATCTTATTTTGTAGAACTCCTTGCCGTCAAGACTGACTGCGGGATGCCACTTGGGTGAGCGATTCAAGACGTCTATAACAGCCTCAGTCAGTGCAGGGTCTGCCGAGAAAGGAACATCAAAGACGGTTACACTTCCGTCCTTCTCAACCACAAATTCGATTCGTACTTTTCCTTTGGCTGCACTGCCTTTCGGATATTTCACTCTTTGCTGTACCCACGTGCGGTAGTCCACCATTGGGTGAGCATTCTTGTCTTTGAAATAAGGTGCGTAGATCGCCTGACCGTCATTTGTAGTCATTGTTTTTCGACCGACGGTGTCGAGCAGAAATGCCTGCTCTCGTTTTTCTTTGCGTAGCTCTTTGGGGCTCTGATCGGCAGCCGTCGCTTGTCCAACTGCCAATGTCGCAAACAGAATGGCGAGTAAAAGTTTGGTTGTCGTTTTCATCGTTTTTATAGATTGATTTTTGCAAAAATAAAAAAAACATTTGCAATTCCAAATAAAAAACGCCCGATTCCGTATTGAATCGAGCGTTTTTTATTAAAATCTTGGATTTTATCCGTGGATAGCGTGTCCCAGAGCTGCCTCGGCTGCCTCCATCACCGCCTCGTTCATTGTCGGGTGCGGGTGGATTGTGTGCGCCAATACCTCAGCCGTTGCGCCCAAAGCCTTGGCTACGGTCGGCTCGGCGATCATCTCCGTAACGTTCATACCCACGAAATGAGCACCGACCAATTTGTCGGTTGCGGCGTCAAATAACAACTTCACAAAACCATCGCGCTCGCCTGCCGCAGCCGCCTTGCCCGACGCGGTGAATTGGAATCGACCGACTTTCAATTCGATACCCTTCTCGGCTGCCTGTTTCTCGGTCAAACCAACCGACGCAACCTCGGGCGAAGTATAGACGCACGACGGAATGGTCGAGTAATCAATCGGTTGAGGTGAGCGACCGCAAATCACATCAACACAATGAATTGCCTCAGCCGACGCAACGTGTGCCAATGCAGGCGTGGGAATCAAATCGCCAATCGCATAGATGCCCTCGACGGCTGTCTGATAATGCTCATTGACCTTGATTTTGTCGCGCTCCAACTCGATACCGACCTTCTCCAAACCGATGTTTTCGG
>JAZOMS010000028.1:0-4243 GCA_045654145.1 Alistipes sp.
GCATATATATAATGCCCGATCCGCTGACCTTGTCGATCACGTTCAGGATCTGCTCGTTTTTATCCTCGACGTGTCGTACGACATATTGCAGATTGGGGCGCACGAAGCTACTGCGAAGGATATTTGGCTCGGCAAAGTTCAATTTGCTCATAACATCCTTTGCCACCAAGTCGGTTGCCGAGGCGGTCAGTGCCAGCACCGGAGTGTCGGGGATCAAGCGACGAATCTCGGCAATGCGTAGGTATGACGGTCGAAAATCGTAGCCCCACTGCGAGATGCAGTGAGCCTCATCGACCGCCAGCAGCGAAACACGCATTTTGTCCAATCGCAGTCGAAACGCCTCAGAGGCAAGGCGTTCGGGTGCGAGATAGAGAAATTTAACGTCGCCATAGACGCAGTTGTCCAATGCGATGTCGATCTGTCGTGGCGAGAGTCCCGAATGGATCGCAACGGCCGAGATAGAGCGGCTACGCAGACGATCGACCTGATCCTTCATCAGCGCGATGAGTGGCGTTACGACAATACACAGCCCCTCCTGCATCAGTGTCGGGAGCTGGTAGATGATCGACTTACCTGCGCCCGTAGGCATCAGTGCAAGTGTGTCGCGACCACGCAGAATGGAACTGATCACCTCGCTTTGCATAGGGCGGAACGAGGTGTATCCCCAATATCTGCGTAGCGTTTCGAGCATACGCTCCTCGCTGAAAAGTTCTTGCTGTCGATTCATACGACAAAGATAGCGATAAATTAATTCATAATTCAAGATTCAAAATTCAAATTCAGTTTTGATTTAGATAACAATCGGCCTAAATAGCTTTGTGAAGTGAAACTATTTAACGAAATTTGCAAGAGCAATACCCCAAAGAGTGTTGTATATCGAAAACAATTTCTTAACTTTGTATCGCCATCGTCGGGTGGCAGACATATTTAGTTAAGTGAAAGTGTTTCGCTGATCCTTACTGGTAAATCTGGTAAATTTCGAAAGTACAAGGAGCAAGCAATACAAACACTCATCACCGTGTATAGCTATGTATCATTCTGATATATACTATCTTGGTGTGGGGTATTGTTTATTTGTACTTAGGTTTACCAGAACCGTCCAGTAGATAAACGAATGGCTCCACACTTTCTGTTTTTTATAGCCGTCGCGGAGTCAGGCGGTCACAACCAAACAATCTTGTATGAAACGTCTATTGTTTTTGTTGATGTTCGTTTTTTTAGCGAGTGGTCTGTCGGCTCAGCAACGCGAAAAAATCGAATATCAAGAGTCTTCGGCTCGAAACTTGGAGCCCGAGCACCTTATGTTATTGACTCCTCTGATTGCTGATTTGGAGGTTTCAAACACCAAAGTTACTCACGTCGAGGTGGATGCTTTCGCATCGATTCCCGTGACGAGCGATGTGATTAAGAGTATGCCCGAGTTTAAGAAGATCGCGTTGAGCCGCGCGGCGCGTGCTTGCAATGCTGATGTAATGGTGGGCACGACGATCGATGTGATCACCAACTCGAAGGGGTTTATCGAAATTACCGTTACGGGCTATCCCGCTTTTTATCGCAATTTCCGCATTGCCGACACTACCGATTTGAAGGTTGTCGAGTATGCTCGCAGCATTGAGGAGGATAACGAGAACGCTCAGGTGGTTGAGAAACCCCAAACCAATACTACCTATAAAAATAAAGAAACCCGCTAAAAACTGCTGAAAATGAAGAAATTAATATTTATTGCCATTTTGGTGTCGATATTTGCCATTGACGATGTTTCGGCGCAGGTGATTAGTTACTCGCAGACTAAGATTACGGAATTCGAAAAGGAGAAGAAACCTGTAAAGCTCCAACAATTTGCAGGTGCGGAGTTTGGTACGTACCCTATGGACCCTTATGCTAAAATGTCGCTTGGTGCTTTTTATGAGGCAGGCGCAATGCTGAATAAATCAATTTTCGTTGGCGGTGGCATTGGTTTGGGATATTCGTTTAATGATCCTAATTTACAGAAAACATTAAGTTATGGTGAATGGGGGTATGGTTATACTGATTTGACTGCCAAAGGAGTAGTGATGAAAGCATACGTTGATGCTAAATTCTATCTGACCAAAACCAAATTAAGACCATATTTTGACTTGGCAATAGGAGGAATAGGCTGGAATGCTTGTGTGTATGACTATGCTTATGACCGTCAAGAAGAAAGATGGGATTTAGACGTAGATAGGATTAATGAATCCCTCCAATTTGATATATATGCTAATCCTCAATTTGGTTTGGAGTATCAGTTGGGAGGTAATGTAAAGAGTATCTTTGTTAATGTAGGATATTTTCTTCCGTTATTTGGTTTGATAGATGGACCCGAATATGGTCGACCCCAAGGCTTTCGCGTCAAACTCGGTATCACTTTTTAGCAGATAAAGTCTAATTTTGAATCCTCGATTTTGAATTGTGAATTATATTGTCCATCTTTGCCCTACGAAACAATGCAAAGACTAATCATTATGAAGATAGATTCGAAGGTTAAGGTGCGCAGCATTGCGGGCGAGAATGTGGTGATTATGCAGGGTCGTCTGGGCGCCGACCTGACACGCATTATCCAACTCAACGGCTCGTCGCAGTGGTTGTTGGAGCAGCTTGCGGGGCGAGATTTCGAGGTTGCAGACGTGGTTGCGCTGCTCACCTCGCGCTACGATGTCGATGAGCAGACCGCTACGGCAGACGCTGAGAAGTGGGTCGAGCAACTGCGCGAGCAGAAAATGATCACCGAGTAGCCGTCGCACCGCGCACAAGCAAACTAAAAGCCTCACCGTTCGCAGAGTGGTGAGGCTTTTTCTATGAGTAATTGTCGTGCCTGCTACTTTTTGAGGTCGTAGAAGCAACGCTTGGGTGAATAAACGGTGCCGTCGGCAACCATTTTCTTGATCACTTTCGAAACATCGTCCTTAGCGATACCCGTAGCGGTAGCGATGTCGCCGGGGCGCATAGCACCCTTCTCCTCGAATGCTTTGATGATTTTACTCTCCATAGTTGTCGTTTTATAAGTTTTTAATTCAGTAATTTTCTCACCACAAAAATATAACGAAATTTTGAGATTTCGCAACTTTGATCCATAAATCGTCATCGGAAATATTGATGTTTCGATAAGAATTTCTTATCTTTGTATATTCGTACGACACACACAACGTTAAATAACAAAATAAACAACTTAAAGTAACTATGAAAAGAATTCTTTTTCTCTTAATGATTTGCGTTATGCCTATGTTTGCATTTGGACAGAAGCAGGACCGCGTCGAGCGTATGATGCGTAAAATGTCGGTGCGCGACAAGGTCGGTCAGCTCTTCATTATCAATTACGGACACTACACACCAGAAGGTCAGATCGAGGAGATGATCAAGAAGGATCGAATCGGTGGTCTGATCATTATGGAGGATGAAATGGTACACTACGCCAACCGTATGAACGAATTCCAGAAGCAGTCGCGTATCCCGATGGTGATCAGTATAGACGGCGAGTGGGGTGCTTCGATGCGTTTCGACACGCTGACTCAGTTCCCGCGTAATATGCAGCTCGGCGCACTGTCGAACAGCGATATGGTCTATAAGGTGGGTCGCGCGATGGCCGATCAGTTCCGCCGCGTTGGTGTGCATATCAACTATGCACCGACCGTTGACGTGAACAACAACCCGAAGAACCCCGTTATCGGTCAGCGTTCGTTCGGCGATGACCGCGAGAAGGTGGCTAAGTATGGTGCTGCGCTGATTCGTGGTATGCAGGACGGTGGCGTGTGGACCTCGGCTAAGCATTTCCCTGGCCACGGCGATACCGATGTTGACTCGCATAAGGCTCTGCCGACACTGCCGTTCGATCGTGCTCGTTTGGATTCGATCGAGCTGTATCCCTTCCAGGAGGCTATCAATCAGGATGTCTGGATGGTAATGGTTGGCCACCTGAATGTTCCTGCTCTCGATCCGTCGGGTATGCCCAGCTCGCTGTCGTATCCGATCATCACCGAGTTGTTGAAGGAGCAGATGGGCTTCAAAGGTATTGTCGTAACCGATGCGCTGGGTATGAAGGGTGTTTCGACCTATATGCCCGCTGAGTTGGTTCCTCTGGCATCGTTCAAGGCAGGCTCGGATATGTTGTTAATGCCTGCTCAGAGCTGGCACCGCTCGATCCAGAATGTGATCAAGGCGGTTAAGAAGGGTGAGATCTCGCGCGAGCGTCTTGATGAGAGCGTACGCAAAGTACTGAAAATGAAGG
>JAZOMS010000029.1:0-2237 GCA_045654145.1 Alistipes sp.
ACTCTGACTCTAAGTCTGTCAGGAATGGCATCGGTCGATTTTGAGAGGGTAGAGTGTACGACATTCAAACTCTCGTCGTCAGGTATGGCCGATGTGGATACCAAACTCACCGGTTCGGAGTGCAAGATCTCTATTTCGGGAATGTCTGAGGTCGATCTAGAAGGTCGCACCGACCATCTCGTGCTCGATCTGAGCGGTATGAGCGAGGTGTCGCTCAATGAGTTGCAGGCTCGCACTGCCAAAGTAAGCGTATCGGGTATGAGTTCGGCTGAGATCTACGCTTCGGAGAGCATTACGGGAGGTGTGAGCGGTATGAGCAATCTGACAACCTACGGCTTAGCCGAGGTGAACGTATCGACCAGCGGTGGCTCGTCGCACAAACACGTGAAGAAATAGTATCTTAATTCCAATTCGCATACACGCAAGCAAGACTCCCGAGAAGGGAGTCTTGCTTTTTTATTGCACTATTTTGTTGAGTGTTCGAAAAAAGTAGTATCTTTGCTTGTTAATTACTAATGCAGACCGACGTGGCTAAAAAAGAGAAAACACAAGAAAAAAAATATGTTGAAACTCCGCTGATGAAGCAGTATTACCAATTCAAGGCTCAACATCCTGATGCTGTATTGTTGTTTCGCGTAGGTGATTTCTACGAAACGTTTGGCGATGACGCGATTAAGGCGAGCTCAATTTTGGGTATTACCCTTACGCGACGTGCTAATGGCTCGGCCTCGTCGGTCGAATTGGCTGGATTCCCTCACCACGCCCTCGATACCTACCTGCCCAAATTGGTGCGTGCGGGTGAGCGAGTGGCTATTTGCGAGCAGTTGGAGGATCCGAAGTTGGCGAAAACGATCGTCAAACGTGGCATTATCGAGTTGGTTACACCTGGTGTGGTTTTGGGCGATAATGTGTTGGCGGGCAAAGAGAATACCTTCCTTGCAGCAGTCTTTTTCGGCAAAAAGCAGGTAGGTGTGTCGTTTCTTGATATCTCGACGGGCGAATTCTATGTGGCTGAGGGTGATGTAGCCTATGTCGATAAACTACTCTCGAATCTCTCACCGAAGGAGGTAATTTATCAACGTGGTGCCGACGATCGTTTCCAAAGTTCGTTCGGTTCGCGCTACTACACCTATCGTCTTGACGAGTGGGTATTCTCAGAGGATGTCAATCGAGGCAAACTCTGTAAGCAGTTTGGCACAACATCGCTCAAAGGTTTCGGTATCGAACAGATGAGCGAAGGTGTATCAGCGGCAGGAGCAATTCTTCACTATTTGGAGTACACCGAACACCGTGATACCAGCCATATAGCTTCGATTGCACGCATCGATCGTGAAGAGTTTGTTTGGATCGACAAGTTTTCGATTCGTAATCTCGAACTCTTTTCGTCAAATTCGGGGCGTGATCGCAGCGGTTTTGTCGATGTAATCGACCGTACGCTGTCGCCTATGGGTGGACGAATGCTGAAACGCTGGGTAGCTATGCCGCTGCTCTCGGTCGAGAAGATCAACCGACGTTTGGATGTGGTCGAATACTTTATGAAAAATAGCGATGATGCTGATGATATGCGCGATCACATTTCATCGGTGGGCGATTTGGAGCGTATCGGCTCACGTATCGCGGCTCGTCGCGTTCTGCCGCGTGAGATTGTGCAGATGCACAATGCTCTTGATGCTATCGCACAATTGCGTGAACAGTTGACAGATAGCGACAATGCTCAACTTGCTCAGTTGGCTGAGGCAATTGATCCTATGACCGAAGTGCGCGAACGCATTGCTACTCAGATATATCCGGATCCTCAGAACAACAACATAATGAAGGGCGGCGTTATTGCCGATGGTGTCAATATGGAGCTTGACGATCTGCGCCGAGTGGCACTACACGGCAAAGATGTGTTGGCGTCAATTCAGTGTCGCGAAAGCGAAGCAACGGGTATTCCGTCGCTCAAAATCAGCTATAACAACGTCTTCGGTTACTACATTGAGGTGCGTAACTCGCACAAGGACAAAGTGCCCGAAGGCTGGATTCGCAAGCAGACGTTGACCGCCGCCGAGCGATATATCACAGCCGAATTGAAGGAGTACGAAGAGAAGATTCTCGGTGCCGAGGAGAAGATCCTGGCAATTGAGCAACGTATATATGCCGAACTGATTGAGTATCTCGATAGCTGGCTGAAACAGTTGCAACGCAATGCTTCGATCGTGGCGCAAATTGACTGTCTGTTGTCGTTCGCACGCATC
>JAZOMS010000030.1:0-5853 GCA_045654145.1 Alistipes sp.
CCCAACACCGAGTACGTAATCTACGTAGCAGGTCTGTTGAGCGAGGCTGACGAGGAGGGTAACAACCAGCCTTACGAGAAGGTATTGGAGGTTAAGGCTACCACCGGTGATTTCACCGAGGAGCTGACCATTTTCGACAACACCGGTCGTTCGTTCAAACTGCACGTTAAGCCGCAGTTGACCGATCCCGCAAACGTTATCAAGTGGGGTACTTGCGACATCTTTATGTACAATATGAACCAGCAGCCCGACTTCGATATGCTGAACCTGCACGATGGTTACTACGGTAACTACTTCCAGGGCGATACCACTCTGATCTTCGACGAGGAGCACGGCTACGTTTGGAGCGACGAGATGGGTGACTACATTCAGTACTTCGAGGCAATCGTTCCCGGTCAGCCCCAGTATCTGGCTCTCGGCGAGTTCAAGTACGAGGAGGACGAGGACGTTCACGGCCGTTGGGGCTGGGGTCCTGGTTACTATATGCCTATGATGGATCAGGAGGGCTATATGACTGCTTACTACGATTCGTGGATGACTGGTGAGACTCCTAACGAGAACGACTACTGGACTGGCTACCACAAGCAGGTCAAGTTCCAGGTTAAGGGTCCCGAGGCTCTCGACGCTAATTTGGAGGTTGACCTGAGCGGTCTGCGTGCTAACGGCGGTCCGATCAAGATCAACACCAATGGTAACGCTGATCGTATCACCGTTATGTTGCTCGAACCGATGACCTACGAGCAGATTATGCCTATGTTGGATAACAATACCGACTACTTGCAGTGGTTCACCACTTCGTACATTGGCTATATGATGGTAGGTGCTCAGACCTTCGCTGGTGCTAACATCGAGTTCGAGATGACCGACTTCTTGTGGGAGGTTGACAAGGACGAGCAGTACAAGTTGATGGTTGTAGCTGCTAAGGACGAGGTTGAGGGTTCGCTCGACGCTAAGTATCAGCAGTTCACTACGGTTGACGTTGCACTGCCCGACTACTCGCTGCCCGCACCCGTTGTTGAGATCACTCCGTTGGAGGTTACCGAGTTGAACACCGTATCGTTCAACGTTAAGTGTACTTCGCAGGACGCTGCTTCGGGTCTCTACGCTGCTAACTACGAGCGCGAGTGGGCTGAGGCAGGTTTCAACGAGTCGCCCGCTGAGGCAATGGAGTACAACGGCAACGAGCTGACCGCTGACGATATCGCACAGATCAACTCGGCTGAGGGTATGGTATTCGAGTTCTGGTCGCGTGAGGACGCTGTAACCACGCTGGGTGTGATGTTGAAGAGCATCGAGGGTCTGGCAGGTGAGGTTGTTATCGCATCGAACAAGTCGCTGCCCGAGCCCGCTAAGACTCCCGTAACTTCGGAGTACTTCACTTCGCTGGCTGGCGAGTGGACTGCAACCACTACCGTTGTTAACAAGAAGTATGTAGGTTACGATCCCGAGACTTGGGAGTCGATCTACGAGGACATTCCGTCGACTAAGACCTGGAAGGTTACTATCGGCGATGTTGACTATCCCGCTACTTTGACCGACGATGTATATCAGACTTGGTTCGACGCAACTCCTTACGACACTAAGGAGGAGGTTGACGCACAGTACGAGCTCTTCAAAGCTGCGGTTGACAACTTCAACGCTAAGACTAAAGGTCAGAACCGCATTCTGGTTAACGGTTTCGACGTTCAGAAGCCCAACTACGAGGGTTCGAAGACCTACTCGCACTACGCATCGCCCTTCGAGTTGTGGTCGTCGGATAGCTACAATGGCTACGACAACGCATCGCCCGTTTGGGACTTCGGTCCGAAGTGGTACTTCGAGGTTGCTGAGGACGGCACCGTTACCGCTCCGTTCAACGTGAACTACTTCGCTCCTATGACCGCTTGGACTGAGTACTACTATGACTTCTATCTGGCTGGTGTAGCATCGAACTCGTTCCTGCCTTACGATCCCACAACTGGCGACAACGCACAGTTCCCCGTTGAGATCTCGGAGGACGGCAACACCATCACCGTGAAGCCTTACGTATTCGAGGGTAAGAACTTCTACCCCAATATGGGTTACGTAAGCTACGGCTCGTTCTCGCTGGGTAGCTGGAGCAGCGTAGCAGCTGACATCGTTCTGACCCGTGGTTGGACCGAGCCCGCACCCGAGGAGGAGACTCCCGCAGTTGCTCAGGCTGGTATCGACTACAAGCCCGCTAACTACACTTCGCTCTACAACGTGAAGCCCGCTAACAAGATCAAGTCGCACACCGCTGTTAAGGCTCTGCCTACTTACGAGAAGGTTGAGATGAAGGTGGTTAGCGCTGACGAGTTCAAGGCTAACGTTGAGAAGTTGCGCAAGGCAATGAAAACCGCTGCACGTAAGTAATTTACGTACAATACTCTTAAACCAATCAGTAACTCTCCGCGAGGGGAGTTACTGTTCGGTTTATATAGCGAACACCTAAATTAAAACAAAAAATCTATGAACAAGCTGTTATGCTTGGCAGTTGCACTCGTCGCATCGCTGACCGTGTCGGCTCAGCAACTGCCCGACGTCAAGGTCGAAAACGAAGCCGGTAAAATGATCTCGACGCGCTCGCTGGTGGGCAAACCGATGATCATCTCGTATTGGTCGCTGGCGTGCAAACCCTGTATTCAGGAGCTGAACGCAATGAACGACGCTCTGGAAGAGTGGCGCGAAGAGGCCGATTTCGAGGTCGTTGCCGTTTCGGTCGATGACGTGCGTCTGAAAGCCCGCGCTAAGGCAAAAGCTGCCTCGATGGGTTGGGATTTCGTCTGCCTGTTCGATGCCAACCAAGCGATGAAACGCGCTATGAACGTGTCGCTGACGCCTCAATCATTCGTGGTTGATGCCGAGGGCAATATCGTTTTCTCTCACTCGGGCTACACGCCCGGTAGCGAACAGTTGCTGTTCGAAAAGTTGCTCGAAACCATCAAAAAGTAATCGGCAATGAAACGTATAGCATTGATTCTGACGGCGTTGGTTGCTGCACTGACCGCCTCGGCTCAAATTCAGTTTGGCGAGAAGGGTGGCTATATGACCATCGGTCTGGAATCGAACAACATTCTCTACGTCGACGACGCAAAGCTCGGTACGACCTACCCCAGCAAGTTCGGCTCGAACGACTATCTGAAAATCGACTACGTGAATGGTCGTTTTTCGGTTGGCGTGCAGGGTGAGGCTTATCTGCCTGCGCTGCAAGGCTACGACGACCTGCGTAACAACGGCTACAACAAACCGAAGGTGATGCTTGCCTCGAAGTATATTCAGTGGCAGGACACGAACTATTCTGTGATGGTCGGCGACGTCTACGATCAATTTGGTAACGGTCTGATTTTCCGCAGTTTCGAGGATCGTCAGTTAGGTATCAACAACTCGATCGAGGGTGGTCGCGTAACGGCATCGTTCGGCAACTATGTATCGGTGAAGGCACTGTTCGGTCGTCCGCGTCTGTATAGTAGCGCAAATGGCTACTCGGCTGGCTGGATCGGCTCGCAGTATGCCCGCTCGACGGTGGGTGGTGCCGACCTGTCGGTATCGCTGTCGGATATTATTGGCAGCGAGGAGCTTATGATGTCGATCGAGGGTAGCTACGTCAATCGCCGCGAGCGTCTGGATCGCAATATTCAATTCGATTTGCTCGATGCAAATGAATATTTCTCTGCTTTCGAACTTACGTCGCCCGATCTGAATATGTATTCGGCTCGTCTGAATCTCGATTACAAGGGTTTGACCCTGCGTGGCGAGTATGCAGGCAAGGGCAAGGACATCAGTTCGGGTGCCGTGCTGGGTACAGCAGCTAAGGGCTCGGCAGTTTTGGCTGAGTTGGGCTATAATGTTGGAGGTCTGAGTGTTTCGGTTCAGGCACGTCGTTTGGAGATGATGGGCACACCGCTGTCGCTCTATGCCAATATCGGCGTTATGGGCAACACGCTGAACTATCTGCCCGCATTGACCCGTCAGCACACCTATATGTTGGCAGCGCTCAATCCCTGCCAGATGAACTCGGAGGGTGAGTTGGCACTTCAAGCCGACATCTACTACACCCTGCGCAGCAAGCAGAGCCGTCAGCGTTACTGGAATTTCCACGCCAACTACTCGACTTCGTACACATTGAAACCCTACCAGACGGCAAGCGGCAAGCGCGAGTTGTTGTGGAGCGATGTGAACGTAGATGTTGAGCGTCAGTGGAATAAACAGTGGAAATCGACCTTGATGTTCTCGCGTCAGCAGTGGAACACCTCGCACGGTCAGGGTCCCGCGCTGCCCTCGACAACCTACACGTCGAACATCTTTGTTGGCGATGTGATGTACAAGATCAACAAGAAGTTCTCGTTGCGTATGGAGGCTCAGTATCTGCTTTCGAACGACTTTGAGGGCGACTGGGTTGCAGGTTTGGTTGAGTTCAACGTTGCGCCCCATTGGAGCGTCTTTTTCAGCGATATGTACAACCTCGGCACGACCAAAACCAACTACTACAACGGCGGTTTGAGCTTCACGCACAACCGTACGCGCGTGCAGGTTAGCTATGGTCGCAACCGCGCAGGTTATGTCTGCTCGGGCGGTGTATGTCGCTACCAACCCGCTTATACGGGTGTCAATCTGATGCTTACTACGTCATTCTAACAGTTTTATAGATATTTAAGTAATAAAGGATTATGAAAAAGTTTTTTAGTATAATCGCAATGCTCGCAGCGGTGGCTGTAATGGGTTTCTCGTGTAAGGAGCCTACTCCTACACCCGATCCTACGCCCGAGAAGCTGACCGCAAGCGTATCTCCCTCGGAGATCACTGCCGATGGTCAGTCGAAGGCTGTATTTACCGTAAAGTATGGCGACAAGGCTGTGAGCAACGTGAAGGCTTTCGTCAATGGCGTTGAGACCGCGTTGAACAACCTGACTTTCACGACCAAGACCGCAGGCACTTACAAGTTCTACTTCTCGTACGAGTGGAAAACGGGCGAGTTCGTTAAGTCGAACGAGATTACCGTAACGGCTAAGGCTGCTGAGCAGTCGGGCGACGGGTCGGGTCTGACGATGGAGGTTGACAACACCATTATTCAGGTCAATAAGGGTCGCGCAACGTTCACCATTAAATTCAACGGTAAGGTTGTTGAAAGTGGCTACAAGATCTACAAGAACGGAACAGAGACTAAGTTGCCGACTGACTCGAACAAGAAACCCTATTTTTTCGAGAGCAAGGATACGGGTACTTATTCGTTCTACGTTACCTACAACATCACCGAGAGCACCAAAGATAAGCCGGTTATCGTTCAGGTGAACAACGACGCAATTCCCGATCGTGCTGAGGACTCCAAACCTGAGAACACCTCGTTCAAGCGTCGCGCTATGGTAATGCAGTTTACGGGTACCGAGTGCCCCAACTGCCCCTATCTGATCGAGCCTTTGGAGAATATGGCTAATGACGCAGACTACAAGGACAAGTTCGTTTGGGCTGCAATCCATACCTATAATCCGAGTACTGACCCCGCTGCTCCTTGCAACTCGGCAGATCAGCAGAAACTCGAATCGGTTTATGGCATTTCGGGCTACCCCACCGTTTTGGTTGACATCGGTAACAAGATTGGAGCGTACAGCAATGCGGCTCTCAACCTCTCGAACTTGCAGAAAGCAGTCGATAACTCGGTTGCAAATGCTCCGTCGGCAGGTATCTCGGCAGCGATGACGCTTGACGAGAATAACCGCGTAGTTACGGCTCGCGTAAGCGTTAAGGCTAAGGACGCAAAGGTTTACAATGTAAGTATGTGGTTGATCGAGGATAAAATTACAGCCGGTCAGTCTGGTAGCTCGACTATCAAATCGCACCACAACGCTGTTCGTTACG
>JAZOMS010000031.1:0-2198 GCA_045654145.1 Alistipes sp.
AAAAAAGTCGCATGAGCCACCGAGAGTGTGTCAAAATCGAAGATTTTGCCAAACATTTGCAATTTGTAAGATTAAAATTCATAACTTTGTATGGATTTACGAATTAACCCAATTTGCCTATGAGATAAAATCTGCTGAGAGAACTGATTAAAAAACTCACATAAAAAGCGTTAGCTTTAATTCTGATCAATGGAACTTCGACACTTTCACTTGACTATCGGGATCAAAGCGAAGACGCTCACGTCCGTTGGCGTGGGCTTTACTTCGTTGATAGTCAGGGTAGTCGAAGACCTCATTGATCGATTGAAGTTTTGTCCCACGTCTTTTTTATTTAGTTTCAACCGGTTGTTGCGGGACAAACAACCATTAATATTTTTCAAATTATGTTCAAAAAACCTTTTTCAGTTTTAGCCGCCTTCGCATTGGGATTGGTGATCAGTGTTTCGATTATGGCGTGCGCCGACGACCTGCAAGAGATCGTAAATTGCAACTGCAACGACACCATTAAAGAACTGCTTTCTCGCATTGAAGAACTCGAAAAGCAAGTTAAAGAGCTCAAAGAACCCGACTACGACGCATTGGCACAAATCATTATGGAGCGTATTGATATTGACTCTTCTACACCCAGCTATGACGAAGAGCGCCTCGACGCAATCGAGCAGGAGGTCGCTCAGCTCAAAAATGCTTCAACAATGGAGAATATTGGAAGTTATAGATGGGGAGGAGGATCCGAAAATACAGTTTTTGAATATGACAATTTAAATAGAATTATTAAAGCCACAAACACGTACGTTGGTGATTATGGGACGGACGTTGCTACTTGGACTTGCACCTATGACAATAATATTTGCTATATAACCGTCAATTATACAGGTCCCAATGATAGTAGCACCGATTCGTTTTCTTTCACCCTTGCAGATGAGCAAAGTCGCAACTTTAATGCAATCAAACAGCTTATATACACTTGGGCAAATGATCTTTTATAATTCCTGCAAGTTATAATATTTTTCAAGCCGTACTACGCGAGTGCGGCTTTTTTTGTTTGCGCAGAACACGCACTCTCGGTGGCTGGGGGGGGCGTGCGACAAAAGTCGCACGAGCCACCGTGAGTGTGCCAAAATCGAAGATTTTGCCAAATATATTTCAAATGCAAACGTCGATTTCTCCAAAATCGACTCACGCGGTGGCGCCCGCGATTGAAAATCGCGCCGCCCCACGCCACCGCGTGCGTTTCAGTCCTCCAACATAAAGACAAAGAAAAATTAGCAAAACACGCCATTCGGCGTGTTAATTTTGAATCTTGAATCTTGAATTTTGAATTAAAGTTACTAACTTTGTGGTTTGATACTACATCAATAGCAAGCAAAAACTAAAAACAGATAATAAAATGCTAACTATCAAGCAAATCCGCGATGATAAAGCCGCAGCAATCGCTAGGCTGGCTAAGAAGGGTGTCGACGCGGCACCCGTCATGGATAAGATCATTGAGCTCGACGACCGCCGTCGCGCTATTCAGGTTGAGTTAGATACGATGCTCGCTGCACAGAACAAGGTTGCCAAAGAGATTGGTATGCTGATGGGTCAGGGTCGCCGCGACGAGGCTGAGCAGGCTAAGGCTAACGTGGCTGAGTTGAAGAAGAGGTCGGCTGAGTTGCAGTCGGAATCGACAAACGTTCAGGAGGAGTTGAACGCAGCTATCGTTTCGCTGCCCAACTTCCCCGCCGAGATCGTTCCTGAGGGTCGTACGGCTGAGGACAACGTGGTGGTTAAGTTGGTGGAGAACTACTCGGAACTGCCCGAGAATCCCCTGCCCCACTGGGAGTTGGCTCGCAAGTATGACATCATCGACTTCGAGTTGGGCGTGAAGCTCACCGGCGCAGGTTTCCCCGTATATAAGGGCAAGGGTGCTCGTTTGCAGCGTGCGTTGATCAACTACTTCCTCGATCACAACACCTCGGCAGGCTATTTGGAGGTTGAGCCTCCCATTATGGTCAATGAGGCGTCGGGTTTCGGTACGGGTCAGTTGCCCGATAAGGAGGGCCAGATGTACCACGCTACGGCGGACAACTTCTACCTCGTTCCGACGGCTGAGGTTCCCGTAACCAACATCTACCGCGATGTGATTCTCGACGAGAGCGACTTCCCCGTGAAGGTAACCGCTTACACCCCCTGTTTCCGTCGTGAGGCAGGTTCGTATG
>JAZOMS010000032.1:0-9974 GCA_045654145.1 Alistipes sp.
TAGCAGTTGAGTGGCTTACCGCGCAACGAGAATACAGCCTGCGTCTGCACGTCGCGGCTCTTGGTGATCGAACCCGACGCCGA
Organism: Alistipes sp.; assembly: GCA_045654145.1. Classification (GTDB taxonomy): domain Bacteria; phylum Bacteroidota; class Bacteroidia; order Bacteroidales; family Rikenellaceae; genus Alistipes. The sequence goes on from JAZOMS010000032.1 coordinate 84, forward strand.
GTTACCCTCCGTAATGAAGATCATCGACTCCTCGGCTCGATCGTTCTTGTCGGTGAGGTGAATTTTGCAATCGCGCAACTTCTTGTTGTTGAGCGATACCTTCTTAGCGATCTCGCGCGCCTTCTTCTGTACGCCCGAAATAGCCTTGCGCTCCTTCTCGTTTTCGAGAATCTTCTTGTTCAGCACACCTGCCGTCTCGGGGTGCTTATGCAGATAGTTGTCCAACTCTTGTTTGAGGAAGTCGATCACATACTGACGCACCGTCGGACCCTCGGGCTCCATATCTTTTGATACCAGTCGGGTCTTGGTCTGCGAGTCGAATCCAGGCTCCTCGACATTGACGCTAATTGCCGCCACTATTGACGTGCGCACGTCCGACGGATCGTAGTCCTTCTTGTAGAACTCCTTAACGACCTTGGCAACAGCCTCGCGCAGCGCCGCCTGATGCGTACCGCCACGGAAAGTGTTCTGGCTATTCACAAACGAGTAATATGTTTCGCCGTAGCTCGTGCCGTGCGTAATCGCCACCTCGATATCCTTACCTTTGAGGTGGATAATGGGGTAGAGAGGCTCCTCACCCGACATGTTCTCGGTCAGCAGGTCCAGCAAACCATTCTTCGAGTGATACGACGTGCCGTTGAATTTGATCGTTAGTCCCTGATTCAGATAGGTGTAGTTGCGTAGACGCTGCTCGATATACTCCATATTGTATTCGTACACACCGAACACATCCTCGTCAACCACATAGCTGATTATCGTGCCATTCTTCTCCTGTACGCCACTCTCACGACGATCGCTCAACTCCAACCCCGTTTGGTAGCTCACCGTGCGAGCCTCGCCATCGCGTACACTTCGAGCCATAAACTCGCTCGACATCATATTCACCGCCTTGACTCCGACACCATTCAGACCTACGGTCTTCTTGAATGCTCCCGAGCCATACTTGCCACTTGTGTTGATCTTCGATACTGCATTAGCCAAACTGTCGAGAGGAATACCTCTACCATAGTCGCGTACCGTAACGCGCTTGTTCTCGTCGATGGTAATCTCGATCACCTTGCCCGCACCCATAATGAACTCGTCGATCGAGTTATCTACCACCTCTTTGAGCAAGGTGTAGATGCCGTCATCGGGTTGTGTTCCGTCGCCCAAGTTGCCGATCCACATACCCGGACGCAAGCGCATCTGGTCGCGCGTGCTGAGGGTTTTAATGTCAGAATCGCTGTATTGTACTGTTGTTTCAGCCATTATTATCGTATCTCCTGTTTTTTTAGTCATTCATATTTTTGAGCGCCTCTTTGGCCTCGACCATCTTTTCGCGCACCATATCGCTCAATTCTCGCAACTCCATCGAGGCTACAACCTCGGCAGGAATCGGGTCGAGTACATCGAGGCGGAAGGTGTGTCGCCACGGCAGACGCCATCCGTTAACAAACAATGTATCCGAGCCGTGAAATACTACGGGCAGAATCGGTACGCCAGCCTCCTTGGCCAGTGTGAATGCGCCCGACTTGAAACGGTGAATCTCGCCATCCTTCGAACGAGTGCCTTCGGGGAAAATTGCAATCGATGCTCCGCGTCCAAGCCACTTCTTTCCCTGCTCCGTAACCTTGTTCATTGCGCCCGACGACGAACGATCGATGCAGATATCGCCGTGCAGTGTAAGCATCTGACCGAAGAAAGGGATGCGGAATACTTCACGTTTCGACACCCAACGGAAGTTGAGAGGAATGCGATAGAGCAACGGAATATCGACCATACTTGTGTGGTTGATCGTGATTACATATGGTTGCTTGCGGTCGATCTTCTCCACGCCACGTGCGATTTTGCGCCACTTTGGCCAGCAAAAAAAGATGTGGGTGAGCACACGAGACTGCTCGTGAATACAGCGACGTGCGGGATCAAACGGGCGCAAAAGCACCAAAGTGATTGCCGAAAGTATCAGCACCACAGTGCACGCGATGCCCAAAACGAAGTAATAAATTATTGCTAACATAGTCGTTCTAAATGAGTTTAGGGTGCGAAATGGGGTTAGAGCGCACTACGCACCGTATTTTATCCTGCAATTTTAGCAAAATTTTGGCTGATTTCCACTATTTATATAGTGTAAGTTATCAACATTTAATCAAAATGTATAGTTTTTTTTCGTGGAATCATTACCTTTGCGCCGTCGCAAGGTAGGGAGAAGAGAGTATAATGAAGACTTGTGGCGGAGTAAAACATACTAAAACTAAAAGCTATGAAAGCATTTGTATTCCCCGGTCAGGGATCTCAATTCTCTGGTATGGGTAAGGATCTTTATGAGAATGTCCCTGCTGCAAAGGAGTTATTCGAAAAGGCCAATGAGATTCTCGGTTTTCGCATTACTGACATTATGTTCTCGGGCACAGACGAGGAGTTGAAACAGACTTTTGTTACCCAGCCTGCGGTTTTCCTTCATTCGGTGATTATGGCCAAGGCTCTTGGTGAGGAGTTTAAGCCCGATATGGTTGCTGGCCATTCGCTTGGCGAGTTCAGTGCATTGGTTGCTGCTGGTGCGTTGGATTTCGAGGATGGTTTGCGTCTGGTGGCTAAGCGAGCTGCGGCAATGCAGAAGGCGTGTGAGGCTCAGCCTTCGACTATGGCTGCGGTTCTGGGTCTTGACGATCAGGTGGTTGAGGATGTATGCTCGAAGGTTGATGGTGTGGTAGTTGCAGCCAACTACAACTGCCCTGGTCAGTTGGTTATTTCGGGTTCGATCGAGGCTGTCGATGCAGCTTGTGAGCAATTGAAGGTAGCAGGAGCACGTCGTGCGTTGCGCCTGCCCGTAGGTGGAGCATTCCACTCGCCGCTGATGGAGCCTGCTAAGGTCGAACTGCAGGAGGCTATTGAGTCTGCTCCGTTCAAAACTCCTGTATGTCCTGTCTATCAGAATGTTGATGCTAAGCCTTATACCGATCCTGAGCAGATCAAGGCGAACTTGATTGCGCAGTTGACGGCTCCCGTGCGTTGGACTCAGATCGTTCAGAATATGCTTGTCGATGGTGCCGACTCGTTCGTTGAGTTGGGTCCTGGTGCGGTTCTTCAAGGTTTGATTAAGAAGGTTAGTCGTGAGGCCGATGCGGTGTCGAAAGCGACGTTGTAGTTAGGCTCTATATTCCGCAAAATAGAATGGGCGCAGAGGTGTTTGTCGCAACACTTCTGTGCCCATTTTATTTTCTAAACCTATTGAGAATTTGAAAAAACTTTCAAAAAGGTGTTGTATTATTGAAAATCTTTATTAATTTTGTTTAATAATTGCGTTAGTAAATAGTAAAATTCTATGACATCTTTGAAAGAATTTTTCAATCAACACGAAGCCGACGAGGTGAAAGGCGTTACCCACAAGAATAGCCTTATTAAGCGAAATATCATTGCATATATGGCTCTGCACGGGCAGTGTACGCTGGCCGAACTGACCAAGGAGTTGCACATCAGCGTGCCGACTATTACCAAGTTGGTGCAGGAGTTGGTGCAGGAGGATATCGTAACGGATAATGGTAAGGTTGAAACGGCTGGTGGTCGTCGCCCGAATATTTTCGGATTGGCTAATTCGGCGATCTATTTTGTGGGTGTTGAGATTGCTCGCGAATATATGATGTTTGTGCTGACCGACTTGCAGAACAATGTGATACACAAGCATTGTGAGTCAAATTTCGAGTTGGAGGATCGCCCTCAGTGCCTCGAAAAAATCTGCACGTCGATAACCGATTTTATCGATAATTCGGGTGTTGATCGAGGTAAGATTCTTGGCGTAGGAGTCTGCATTGCGGGACGTGTCAATCCCGATACGGGTTGCAGTTATAAATATTTCACGTCGAGCGATCGTTCGTTGCGCGAGATTCTGGAAGCACGTGTCGGGGTGCGTGTGCTGCTCGAAAACGACACCCGTGCACGTTGCTATGCCGAGTGTGCGCTGACTGATACGCCGAAGAATAATATGGTCTATCTCTATCTAGGTCGAGGTGTGGCGATTGGCATAGTGATGCACGGCGAGTTGTATTACGGTAAGAGTGGCTTTGCGGGTGAGTTTGGCCATACGCCATTTTTCGACAACGAGATCATCTGTTCGTGTGGTAAGAAGGGCTGTCTCGAAACCGAGGTATCGGGTATTGCTATCGAGGAGAAGATGGTTGGTATGATCCGTTCGGGAGTCAATTCGATTCTGCGCGAAAAGGTTGATAGTGAGGGTGTAGTACATATTGACGATATTATTGATGCTGCTCGCAATGACGACAATCTTTCGATTGAGTTGATCGAGGAGGCAGGCGAAAAGATTGGTAAGAGTATTGCATTTTTGATTAATATATTCAACCCCGAAACGGTCGTAATTGGCGGTAATCTGGCAGCGGCAGGCGACTATCTGATGTTGCCTTTGAAGTCGGCAACCAACAAATATTCGCTCAATTTGGTCTATAAGGATACTAAATTCCGAGTGTCGCAGCTCGACGAAGCTGCTGGCGCGTGGGGTGTGGCTATGTTGATTCGCAATAAGATAATCGGTCTGTAAACAGTATGCTCCTGCGAGGTCAAAATATCCACCTTCGTGCTCTCGAAACTGACGATGTTGAGGTGATGTACCATTGGGAGAATGATCCCTCGGTATGGGGCGTGAGTGGTACGGTTGTGCCGTTTTCGCGAGAGATTTTGCGCACTTTCATCGAGCAACAGCAGTACGATATTTGGCGTACTCATCAGTTGCGTCTAGTTATTGCGCTTAACGACGACAATAGTGCGGTCGGTGCGGTCGATTTGTTCGATTTCGATCCACTGAATCAACGTGCAGGAGTGGGGGTGCTGGTTGTCGATGAGGAGCGTGGTCGTGGTCGAGCAACGGAGGCGTTGGCTCTACTTGTTGAGTATGCACGTGATATATTGATGCTCAATCAGTTGTATAGTGATATTGATAGCGATAATATAGCGTGCCGTGCGCTATTTGCAGGGTGTGGTTTCGAGGAGTGCGGGGTGCGTCGCAGGTGGCGACGGACGGCTTCGGGTTGGATTGATGTTGTGATGATGCAACGCCTCTTCTAAAAGTATGAAAACCGCTCCGTGAGAGGGGCGGTTTTCTTGTTCTATTTTCGAACCATTTCGGCTAAAAATTCGGTCATCTGCCAATTGATATCTCGCTCGATCTCAAACTCAAAGTCGCGTGGATACTTATCAGCTTCCATCACACTCTTCAAGTATTCGTAGGCCTGTTTGGGAGTCTGTACCTTCCATATCAGTTGGCGTGTGCCGTTGTGGGTTATGCGAGCAAAGAATAGGGCGCAGGGTAGTGCTCCGCTGCCGACTAAACCCTGTGTGATTTCGTCCTCAAAACGGTCGAGGATCTCCATTTCAGCAGGCGATGGCATCCCATTCTCCACCACTTCCTTGCACTTGACGATCAGCGAGCAGTTCCATTCGAAGCTCTTTTTGTGCTCGAAATTGGCCAACGAAGCATTGATTACCGCAACGGCAGGCAACGAGTCAACCTCAAAAGTTACGATCGAAAAACTCTCTTCGGGCAGGATGATTTGGGGTTCTTTGGTGCGTTTCGATGGCTTGGCTGCCTCGGCAGTGCTCACTCCCAAAAGTGCAATTACTGCCGACACAATAGTAATTAATCGAGTATTCATCTATTTGTAAATCTTACGTTTATTTAATTCTTTGGTATAGGCGCGAGCGTTGCGCAGGTGCTCGGTGTATGTGGTCGCAAAGTTGTGGTGTCCATCGAATGTGGGACGTGCGCAGAAATAGATGTAGTTGTGTTTTTCGAAGTTCAATACGCCGTCGATAGCCGCGATCGAGGGCATACAGATGGGAGAGGGGGGCAGCCCCTTATTTTTATAGGTGTTGTAGGGCGAGTCGATGCGCAAGTGCTTGTGCAGAATACGACGCAACGTGAAATCACCAACGGCGTACTTCACCGTCGGGTCAGCCTGCAAGGGCATACCTTTGTTTAGGCGGTTGATATAGACGCCTGCAACTGTTGCCATCTCGTCCGTCGCGCGGGTCTCTTCATATACGATCGATGCCAGGGTCATCACCTCCAAGCGCGACAAACCACTGCGCTTGCGTTTGGCATCGCGGTCGGCCCAAAATGCCTCAGACTCCTTCTTCATACGCTCGACAATCTGCTCGGGTGATGTGGTCCAATAGAGTTCGTAAGTGTTGGGGATGAACATTGAGAACATCGTCAGCGGACTCTTGTAACCATATTTTTCGGCTACCGTCTGGTCGGTCAGCACCGCAGCAATCTCTGCCGAATCGGCATCGATTTGACGGGCAAGTTTGCCTGCTAATTGAGTGGGCGTTTTTGCATTATTGAAGGTAACATTGATGGGTGTCTGTATACCGAGTTTGATCATTCGCACGATCTCGATTACGTTCATTCCTTCGTCAATAATGTAGTGTCCCGCCTTGAAAGTCTGCTCCAAATTGAGGCGCTTGGCATAGATGTCGAATGCCAGATGGTGGGTAATTTTGGGCTTGATCGAATCGAGCAAAGTGGCATAGTCTGCACGCTTCGAGAGATAGAGTTCTGCGCTCTGTTTCACTGCATTACCCTTGAACGAGATTATGCCCCAAACGGCAACTGCGGCACCAATAGCGACCGCTGCTACGAATATCCAAATGAGTGTTTTTTTCATTTCGCGTGTAATTTTTTTGCAAATATAAGAAAAATCCGTACATTTGCACTCGGGTAAGTCTTATACGACCAGCTCCTACTGAATCCCCCAGGTGCGGAAGCGAGCAAGGGTAGGTGGTTGTAGCGGTGCGATATAAGTAGCTTACCCTTTTTTTGTTTTAGTAGCCGTCGGGATAATTCCTGACGGCTATTTTTGTTTTGATTTATCTCCACTCGAATGTGGTTCGACAAGCAACCGTGCCTTCATCGGTCGAAATTTCGAACTCCCAGCGGTCGCCTTCGTGTCGGTAGCCGATAGTTAGCTCCTGACCATAGCGCACTTCGTTCAAGAAGTTGATCTCGACGCGAACAGGTCGGTCGGTTTCGTGTAGCTCGATTGGCAGGCAGTCGAGCATAAGATCGAAGTATCGCAACGAATTCATATGGCGATTGAAGTCGATGTCGCTGTAAGCAACTCGATGAGTTACGCTGTTTTCGGGCTCTACTGCTGCCAATTTGCCAGCACGCTCGATGGGTGGTTCTTCATTCCACACGGCGTCGTTGTGTTCGGCAATATAGCGCAGATCGACTGCACGACGTGTGTTGAAGTCGATCATCGACCATTGGGTCGTAGCGCGACCAAATACCTCTCCTTCGCTATCAAGCACAAAGTTGCGAGTGCTCATTGCGCGACCATAGTCGCTGACCCACGTTGTTATATTATAAGGTGTATATTCCGACGGGCGGCGGTCGATCTCGACAGCCATACGCGAGATTACCCACGAGCGATTTTCAGGTTTCAGTACGCGAATACCGAAACCTTTGCTATCGGCGTCGATACCAGCAACGTTGAGTGTTTGAGCGATCAGTTTCGAAATCGATGCACGCAGAGTGAAATCTACCTCCTGTGGCTCGACAGTGTATGGATATGTTGTTTTTGCTGCCATAACTTTTGGGTTGTTTAACCCACAAATGTAACTAAATTTGCCGAAATTACAATAAAAAAACGAGTGCGACCTCGTCAATGTGGTCGCACTCGCAGGGTATTGTAACAGTCGCTGTTCGTTATTTCTTCTCCTCGATGCCGTAGCCCTTGCGCTTATCTTCGCGTTTGAGTAGGATAGCGAAGATGATAGCCGTGAACGACAGAGCCGCAAAGATTACCATCGGGATGGTGTAGTTGTACTTGTTGATGGTTGCGCCATCAAGTATCTGAGTGCCTACGATACAATACTCGTTGAGTACCCAGTTGATCAGCAGGGGTACGCCCATCAGACCTACGTTCTGCAACCAGAAGATCAGTGCGTATGCCGAGCCAAGTTTCTTAGGCTCAACGATCTTGGTCACTGCGGGCCACATCGCCGAAGGAACGAGCGAGAAGGCGATACCCAGCACGATCATTATTATGATAGCAACAGCCACGCTGGTGATCTGCGGAGCTGCAAATACTACGTGAACGAAGAACAACAGCACCGAACCGATCAGCATCAGCGTTGCACCGCGACCCACCTTATCGTAGATACGGCCGAAGAGCGGGGTCAGCAGAATGGTGCCGAAGGGCAGCATTGCGGGGATCCACGAAGCGTAATCGAAGTCGATAGGATACTTGTTGAACATAAAATCGGTAGCGTTCTTCAAGAAGGGGAACACAGCTGAGTAGAACACCAAGCAGAGGATTGCGATGTACCAGAATGCGGGTACCTTGATAATATCGACGATGTCGCGTACACGGAAGGGCTCCTCCTGCTCCACGTTCGACTCACTCTCCTCCTTGTCCAGACGAGCGTCCATTACACAGAATACGAGGTAGGTGATCAGACCGATGCACATAATCGCCAGACCAACCATAACAGGTGCTGAGATCTGGAAGTTGAACCACTCGGGCAACTTGGGGCAGAGCACGAAAGCAGCAGCCGTACCCAAACGAGCAGTAGCCACCTGCAAGCCGAGAGCCAGCGCTAACTCACGACCGGCAAACCAGCGAGCGATGATTCGGGTTACGGTGATACCTGCGATCTCTGAGCCGAGGCAGAAGGTTGCGTAGCCCAACGAGATGTAGAGCAGCGACGAGTGAATATTGCCCAACCAAGGCAGGGTTTGAGCTGCGAAATCGGGGTTGCTAACGGTGTATTCGATAACGAAATACTTGATCGCAACACCCACCAACATCAAGCCCGTAGCCAGCACGCCGGTGAACTTTGTGCCCCACTTATCGAGGATAATACCACCGATAATGAGCATAAACAGGAATACGGTGAACCAACCGTACGAGAAGTTAAATACGCCGAAATCCATCGAAGTCCAACCCAAACCGCCATCAGCGATCTCCTTTTCGAGTAGGGTCTTCAAAGGCGACATAATGTCCGAGATGAAGTAGGCGCACATCATCGTGAACGAAACCAGCGCGAGGACACTCCAACGTGCGGTCTTCGATTCGCTCAGTTTTTGTTGAATTGCTTTTACCATTGTTGTTTGAATTATTTAGTTTGTTTTTGTTGTTTAATCGTGTTTAGCCGAAGCGTAGCGCTGCAAGAGTTGGTAGGCGTTGGCGATTCCCAGCTCACCCGCCTTGCTCAGGTCAAGACAGCCTTTGCGTGTATCCTTCATATAGATCTGCACAAGACCACGGTTGTAGTAGGCTTCGGCAAAGTTGGGCCACAATTCGATAGCCTTCGAATAATCATCGAATGCTTCGGGTAGTTTGCCCGACAGAGCCAGCAAGTTGGCTCGATTGTAGTAGGCATAAGCGAATGATGGATAAAGCTTTATAGCCTTATTCAGATCGGCAATCGCCTCGTCGTAGTTGTACGAACGAGCAGAGGCATTTTGCAGGCGATTGACCGGATCAGCGTCGATCGTAATGCGCTGATACGAGTTGTCAATAGACGAGATGAAGTCGATCATCTCGGCCTGTGTGGTCGATCGGTTCAAATAGAGGAACGGGTTGCTCGGCGCAAGTTCGATAGCGGTTGTGTAGGTAGCAATTGCATTGGTGTATTGCTTGATGAGCGACTGAGTGATACCACGCAGGAATAGCGGACGCCAATCCTCAAAGTTGCTTGCAGCGCGCTCAGCTAAACGGCTGTCAAACTCGACCAACGAGTCTGTCGGAATGTCGCACTCACGACGCGAGAGCGACAAGTCGGGTTGCGAAAGCTGAGCCACGAAGTCCTCGACTCGTTGCAGGTGGTAGCGCTTTGGGTCGATTGTCTTAACGCTATCGGCTCGTGTGATCGTGAAACGGAACAGGGGCATCAAGG
>JAZOMS010000033.1:0-4201 GCA_045654145.1 Alistipes sp.
CGAAACGCTTAATGATCTCATTGAAAGTACGTTGCGAGGTTGCGCTATCACGGTCGAGGCGGTCGATCCGCGCTTTGGGGAAGATCTGTGCCAACTCCTCCTCGACCTTCTCTGTGCCGAAACCACGCAACGTAACGTCGGCTACGTGGCACGAGGGGCAGTGTTCGGGAAATGGTTGAGAATGACCACAATAGTGGCAACGAAGGGTGTTCGGACGGTGGTACGTGAGCGACACATTGCAGTGCGGACACTCAACCACGCGACCGCACTCGGTACACTCGACATAGGGCGAGAAACCACGTCGATTTTGGAACAACATCGCCTGCTCGCCACGCTCCAATACCTCGCCTACGCGATCCAACAGGAGTTTGTTGAAATGCGAGTGTCGCTCGCCTCGTTTGGCTGCACGCAACGTGTCGGATATGATGATCCGAGGCATTTGCGAACCGCCATAACGCTCTGTGAGTGAGGCGTATCCATACTTGCCACGATGGGCATTCATAAAGCTTTCGATCGAAGGTGTAGCGCTACCCATCAACACTCGTGCGTCGTACATCGATGCTGCCACCACGGCCGTATCGCGGGCATTGTAACGAGGTGCGGGGTCGTTCTGTTTGTAGCTACCATCGTGCTCCTCATCGACCACCACAAGGCGAGGATGCGCCAACGGCAACAGCAGTGCTGATCGTGTTCCGACGATCAATCGACCCGCCGCCGAGCGCAACAGTCGCAGGTAGATGTCGGTGCGGCGAGTGTCGGTCAATTTCGAGTGGTAGGCCACCACTCGGTCGCCAAAATAGCGACGCAGACGAGCGATTAACTGTTCAGTGAGCGCAATCTCAGGCACCAACATCACAACATCGCCACCCTCGCGTAACGCTTTATTAATCAAGTGTATATAAATTTCAGTCTTGCCTGAACCCGTTACTCCGTGCAACAATACGCAACGCTTCGACGTGTACTGTTGCTCGATCGAGTGAAGTGCAGCAGTTTGTGCCTCGGAGAGCGTTGGCAGTTCGGTTGTCAATTCGTCGTTACAAAATTGGGCTTCGCGCTCACGCTCGTGAAACTCGACCAACCCTTTATCAGCCAATGCTTTGAGTGCTGCGGCATCGGCCTGCAACGTGCGACAACGCACTTCGCCTGCAAGGGGTGTAGCACCATTCGAATCGCTCCCCTCGGTCAGTCGTTCGGCAATCTCCAATAGTGCGGCATACTGCTTTGGGGCACGGCGTACAAGGCGTTCAAACTGTTCATTCATAGCCTCTTGCGATCGTAGCCCGTTGCTCAGCGACACTGTGCGTTCGTGCGCCACACGAAACTCATCCTGCTCGAACTCCTCGTCGGACATTCCGCTCGGTTTCATCTTCGACGGCAACGCAGCGCGCATTACCTCGCCCACCGTACACATATAATAGTCGGAGATCCACTCCCACAAACGGCGTTGCTCGGCCGACAGCAGAGGCTCGGGATAGAGTATTCGTTGGATGGGCTTGGTGCGGAACTGCGGGCGCTCAGTGGTGATTTGCCAGACGATGCCTGTATAGATCTTTCGAGCTCCGAGTTGCACCACAACCGCCTGACCCTCACGCAAATGCTCCGCCACTTCGCCCTCAGCCGAGAAGGTGAATGACGGTTGCGCCAGCGGCAGAACGATATGTGCGTAAAGAGTCATTTGTTCGATTCAAGATTTTCTTTGCTAACAAATTGGTCCACAACCTCCAAAAGTCAATTGTGAATTGAAAAAGCGGCTTGGGAAAGCCCCAAACCGCTCGTATTCAATCTTTTTTCGGTGAGAGGGCGACGCTACTAACGCTTGATCTCCTCGAAGCCTCGACCATAGACGCCCGTAACGCTCGCATTCGAGATAAAGGCGTCAGGATCAACGCGTTTCACGGTGCGCAGAATGGTGCTTGTTTCGCTCTTGCGGCAGAGTACCATCACCACCTTGGTCGGCTCCTTGGTGAACCAGCCTGTGCCATCCATCACCGTACAGCCACGGTGCAACTCATTGACAATTGCATCGGCAATGGCGTCGTGGTTCTTCGACATAATCATCAGCTGCGACGATTTCTTGTCGCCGGCAAGCACCGCATCGGCCGTGTAGCCACAAGCTGCAACCACCACATAACCAAAGATAACCATCTGAATATCACGAGTTACCAACAGCGACGAACCGATGATGATGAAGTCGGTCATAAACAGGATTCGACCGTAGCTGATCGTGCGATACTTGTTGACGATCAGCGCCACGATGTCCGTGCCACCCGACGTACCGCCCTGCAACAGACAGAGCGACACTCCGATACCTGACATAATACCGCCCAAGATCGACGATAGCAGACGCTCCTCGCCCAGCTGCATAATGTCGGCCGGAACGTGCGCTTGCAGGAAGTTCATCGCGCACGAGAGCATAATGATCGAGAAGATGGTCTTGGTGCTGAATTTCCAACCAACAATGAACGAGGCAATTACGATCAGCACAGCGTTGATCAGGAATACCATTGTACCCAACTCAACCGTACCGCCCGAAGCGTAATAGATCATCATTGCAAGACCGCTTGCGCCACCACCCGTACAGCGTGCAGGGAGGATAATGCTCGACCACGCGAAGGCGTAGATCCACATACCGAGCGTCATAATGCCGTACTCTTTGAGTGCGCGCACAAGTTTCTGTGAGGTCGTTTCAGCCATAAGTTTAATGGGTTTTTATGGTGTTTAATCTGTTCTAACTGACAAAATTATTAAAAAATCCAATTGGATGTATCGCACTGAGGTGCTTTTTTTACATTTTTTGCACCTCAGGTGGCTGATAGAGGTCGCCTTGGCGGGCATCGAGTGCCTCCAATCGCGCATCGAGCATCGCCAATAGTTGCTCGTTGCGAACGAGTCCCCAACCCTCGGTGTGGTGGTAGCGAGGGGGTGCCTCGCCTGCAAAGCGCTCCACGACCAGATCGGGGCGCAGACGTCGCAATATCTTGACAAACAGATTGATATACTCCTCGATTGTCCACGTGCGGAAGCGTTCGGGCGAGCGGTCGTACTCGTCGGCCATAGCCGTACCGCGAAAGAGTTGCAACTGATGAAATTTGACGGTCGTAAGTGGCAGAGAGTTGATCGTATCGCACTGATCAATAAGCATTTGATTGCTCTCGTCGGGCAGTCCGAGGATGAAATGCGCACCGCAGTGCAGACCTCGCTCGGCGGTCATCGCTACCGCTTGGCGGGCACACTCGAAGTCGTGGCCACGGTTGATCCGAGCGAGTGTCGCATCGTAGCACGACTCGATGCCATATTCGACCGCAACATAGTGCTCGCGGGCGATCTCGGCCAACAGGTCGAGCCTCTCCGAATCGACGCAGTCGGGGCGCGTACCGACAATAATACCCTTCAACAGCGGATGCGAGAGAGCCTCCGAGTATAGTTCGCGCAGTCGCTCAACAGGAGCATAAGTATTTGAGTATGATTGAAAATAGGCCAAGTATCCCTCGGCCGTGCGGTAGCGACGGGTGTGGAACTCGATACCCTCCTCGATCTGCTGCGTAATGCTCTTTGCGGGGTCGCAGTACGAGGGGGTGAAGGCCTCGTTCGTGCAGAATGTGCAACCGCCCGTCGAGATCCGCCCATCGCGGTTGGGGCAACCCAGCGAGGCATTGATCGAGAGCTTCTGCACTCGACCGCCCATCAATCGGCGAAAATAGGCCGAATAGCTATTGAAACGGCGGGTAGGGTTCAATTCAAAATTCACAATTATTTACTTTGCGAGCGATTGTTACGCCCTTCGCAGCGCCTCGATGAAACCTCCGAACTGCGCCCAGAGGTGCTCAGTCTGCAACCACAGCTCACGTGCCTGAGCTGCCACTGAGGGGCGCTCGCTGGCGATGTCGGTTAGGTAGCTCTCGTCAATGGGGTGCTCATCGGCTATGAACTCGTCGAAATAGGGGCGGAAACGAGTGCGAAGATTGCGCAACTCGCCTGCCGGCAGCTTGCCCGTGCGACGGAAATCGTTCCACAGGGTGAGGATCTCTTTATCGACACACTTGTCGCTGATATCGTTGGCAATGTCGTCGAACGAGTCGTACTCCTCCATTGCTATGTAGGTGTAAGCCAAACGGATCGTAGCTTCGAGATGGTCCTCGGGGTCGAGTCCGAGTAACATTCCGAGCATCCCCCCCGACATCTCCCAATCAGAGATCAAGAA
>JAZOMS010000034.1:0-1340 GCA_045654145.1 Alistipes sp.
GTCGGTTGCGATTGTCGTAGCGGTCATTATGCTCGTGATGGGATTGCGTCAAGGTGTTGTGATTGGCTCGTCGTTGCTGCTGGCGATCGGGGGCACGATGTTGATTATGTTGGTCGTGGGCGAGGGGTTGAATCGCACTTCGTTGGCGGGATTTATCATTGCGATGGGAATGTTGGTCGATAATGCGATTGTGGTGGTCGATAACGCCCGACGTGCGATCGCCAGCGGTGTGAAACCTGCCGTAGCGTTGGTCGAAGGGGCGTCGCGTCCGAAGTGGAATTTGTTGGGTGCTACGCTGATAGCCATTTGCTCATTCCTTCCGTTGCAGTTGGCGGCGTCGGCTGTTGCCGAGATGGTCAAACCGCTGTTTGTGGTGCTGGCCGTGTCGCTCTTGTTGAGTTGGGTGCTTGCCCTCACCCAGACGCCACTGCTCGGTATCGCATTGATGAGTTCTGCCTCAGAGAGAGCTCGTGAGGGTCGCAGCTCGCCTATATCCCAGCGATTTACGATCGTGTTGGAGTGGCTGTTGGCGCATCGAATGCTGACGGTGGCTGTGGTCGTAGTGCTATTTGTAGGGTCGTTGGTGGCGATGCGAGTAATGCCCCAAGATTTCTTTCCGTCGCTCGATAAACCCTATTTTCGAGCTGATTGTTACCTTCCCGATGGCTACAATATCCGAGCGACTGAGGAGCGTGTGGAGCAGATGTGCGAGTGGCTCGAACGTCAGCCCGCAGTGCAACGTGTGTCTGCAACTGTAGGATCGACCCCGCCACGCTACTACTTGGCGAGTTCATCGGTCGGCCCACGCGACAATTTTGCCAATATTTTGGTCGAGCTCAATAGTCCCGACTCGACTTCGGCAGTCGAAGAACGATTCTATCGTTACACGACTGAAAACCAGCCTGATGTTGTGGTGCGATCATCGCTGTTCAAGCTCTCGCCAGCCGCCGAAAGCGCAATCGAATTTGGCTTCATTGGCAACAATATCGACACGCTGACAGCCCTCACCGAGCGAGCAATGGCTATTATGCGCGAGGATGGCGGGGCTACCTCCGTGCGCAATAGCTGGGGCAATCGTGTGCCTACTTGGGAACCAGTCTATTCCCAGATGACGGGGCAGCGCATTCGCATTTCGCGCGAGCAATTAGCACGTAGTGTTACGCTCGCAACATCGGGTTATGAGTTGGCAGTTTTTCGTGATGATGATCGACGTGTGCCGATCGTGATGAAAGATGAAAATATTGATAATTACAATCTTACGAATATGCAGGTGCTTCCTGTTTTCAACCCTAACGGACGTGTCTATCCTTTGGAACAGGCCGTATCGCGATTCGATTTTG
>JAZOMS010000035.1:0-3199 GCA_045654145.1 Alistipes sp.
ATTTCGGTGGTATTCTGATCCTGCCGCGTAAGGAGGACTTCGATCGTTTGCAAGTCGAGAAGGAGACTATCGCCGATATGTTCGGTCAGTTGTCGTTCACCGATGAGCAGTTTGCTGAATTAACTGATAAAATTGCAAAATTTAGCCTATGAAACTTTCAGTAGGTATTATGTTTTCGCCCACCATCAGCTTCTGCTTGAAGGGTGCATTTGAGTGCGCGGGCGAGCGTTTCGAGGGTCAGGGCACGGTAAAGTTGGCTGAGGGTGGCGCAGTGCTGACCACCGCTGCTGGCGAGCGTAAGGTGTCGTTGCCGTTGGAGTTTACCCCCGTTGATTATGAGTCGGCAGAGTTCGAGTTGCAGGACGTAGTGATCGGTATCAACTTCCATTGGGAGCGTAAGGAGAATCAGTCGTTCCGTGGCGCATTGCGCTTCATCGAGGAGGACGAGAAACTGACCGCAATCAATGTTTTGGATATTGAGGACTATCTTTTGAGCGTAATCTCGTCGGAGATGAGCGCAACCTCGTCGTTGCAGCTGTTGAAGGCTCACGCAGTTATCTCGCGTAGCTGGTTGATCGCGCAGATCGAGAAGTCGGCTGAGTTGGAGCAGGCTAAGGCTGATTATAAGACCGAGACCCGCACCGATGACGAGTATGTTCGTTGGTTCGACCGTGAGGATCACACCAATTTCGATGTGTGCGCTGACGACCACTGCCAGCGTTATCAGGGTATCAACCGCGCATCGACCGAGGTAGTGCGTCAGGCTATTGCCGAGACGCGTGGTGAGGTTGTGGCTTACAACGGTAAGACCTGCGACGCACGTTTCTCGAAGTGCTGTGGTGGTGTAGCTGAGCGTTTTGAGAATGTTTGGGAGCCGATTGTTCACCCCTATCTGACCAAGGTTTACGATGCAGCTGTCGAGGATCCTTCGTGGGATCTGACCGTTGAGGAGCAGGCTCGCAAGTGGATCACCACCTCGCCTGAGGCGTTCTGCAACACGACCGATGCGAAGGTGCTGTCGGAGGTGCTCAATACGTACGATCAGGAGACTCAGAATTTCTATCGTTGGACCGAGGAGTTCACTCAGGAGGGTCTGTCGGATCTGATCCGCGAGCGTTTGGGTATCGACTTCGGTACTGTTACCGATCTGATCCCCGTTGAACGTGGTGTTTCGGGTCGTTTGATCAAGCTGAAGGTTGTTGGTACCAAGCGTACGATGACCATCGGTAAGGAGTTGATCATCCGCAAGGCCTTCTCACGTTCGCACCTCTACTCGTCGGCATTCGTAGTCGATCGTCGCGAGGATGGTGGTTTCATTCTGCGCGGTGCAGGCTGGGGCCACGGCGTAGGTTTGTGCCAGATTGGTGCCGCAGTGATGGGTGCTAAGGGTTACAACTATCGTGAGATCTTGGAGCACTATTTCCGTGGTGCAAAGATCGAGAAGAAGTATTAATCGAAACTCAAAACTTAATTTCATAAGAAATGAACGAAACAAAGAAATTTTGGGGTAGCCCAATGACGTGGATTCCCACGTTGTACTTTGCGCAGGGTATCCCTTACTTCATCGTGAACAACATCTCGGTGATGATGTTTACCAAGATGGGTGTACCCAATGGCGAGATGGCTCTGTTCACCTCGTTGCTCTATCTGCCCTGGTCGCTCAAACCGTTTTGGAGCCCCTTCGTAGATATTTTCAAGACCAAGCGTTGGTGGACTATCTCGATGCAGATCCTGATGTCGTTGGCATTCATTCTGTTGACGTTGACCATTCCGCGTCCTGATGTTGAGATGATTGCGTCGGGTCAGACTCCGATCAGTATGTTTACCATCACGCTGTTGTTGTTCGTGATTACGGCATTTGCGTCGGCAACACACGATATCGCAGCTGACGGCTTCTATATGTTGGCACTCTCGTCGGGTGATCAGGCTCAGTTCGTAGGTATCCGTTCGACCTTCTATCGTCTGGCATCGATCTTCGGTCAGGGTGTATTGGTATGGTTGGCAGGTGTTATCGAGAACAACACGGGCAATATCCCCAACTCGTGGAGAATCACGATGCTCGTTACTGCTGTGATGTTCAGCTTGGTAACCTTGTACCACACCTTCGTTGTTCCTCGTCCGACGACCGACACCTCGTCGCTCAAAGGCGAGAAGGCAACCGTGGGCGCTATCTTCAAGGAGTTTGGTCGTACGTTCAAGACCTACTTTATGAAGTCGGGTGTGGTGCTGGCAATCGTATTTATGTTGCTCTATCGTCTGCCTGAGGCATTCTTGTTGAAGCTCTGTATGCCCTTCTTGGTAGCATCGCGTGATGTAGGTGGTCTGGGTATGTCGACCGCAAACGTAGGTTTGGCTTACGGTACGATCGGTGTGATCTTCCTGACACTTGGTGGTATCTTGGGTGGTATCTTCGCATCGCGTCTGGGCTTGAAGAAGTCGTTGTGGGTGATGGCAGCTTGTATGACTCTGCCTTGCTTGACATTCGTCTATCTGTCAATCGCTCAGCCTACTAACTTGGTTGCTATCTCGACTGCTATCGCTATCGAGCAGTTCGGTTACGGTTTCGGTTTCACGGCTTATATGCTCTATATGATGTACTTCTCGGAGGGCGAGTTCAAGACTTCGCACTATGCGATCTGTACGGCATTTATGGCACTGAGTATGCTGTTGCCGGGTGCGGTTGCAGGTTACATTCAGGAGGCTATCGGCTACGTTAACTTCTTCTGGATGGTTATGGTTTGCTGCATCGGTACGCTCTTCGTATCGGTTCTGGCTTACCGTAAGATCGATCCTACCTACGGCAAGAAGTAGACGAAAGCGACTATTGTTCAAAAAGCTACTCGATCCCTCTGCGGGTCGGGTAGTTTTTTATATATAATAGGTATAATATTTCGGGGTTGGAATTCGTTTTTGTGGTGGCGAATTAGTATCTTTGTAAAATTAAAAATGTGATTAAAGATGTTCGAAAAGTATAAGAGATACCTTCCTGCTGCCATCGGTGCGTTGGCTGCGATTCTGATCGCGATAACATTCGTATTGCGTCCGCGTGCGGTGGTGGATGAACAACCTGCCGAGCCTGAACATAAACTTGTCATTTATGGAATTGTGGCTGATAGTCTGACGCTCGAAACGGGCGAGATTGGCGATGGTCAGACGATGGGTGCGCTGCTTGGCGGTTATGGCGTGAGTGCGCAGATGG
>JAZOMS010000036.1:0-6238 GCA_045654145.1 Alistipes sp.
AATCGTACAGCGGCAGTGATTCGTGCTGCACTGCCCGATGTGGTGGCGTTGCAGGAGATTGATAGCGTTACGCAGCGTAGCGAGGGCAAAGATGTGGCGGCTGTGCTGGGTGCGAAATGCGGTATGTATCACACCTTCTCGAAGGCGATCGACTTCGATGGTGGAGGCTATGGCGTCGCTCTGTTGAGTTGCGAGAAACCTGTTGCTACCCAACGCTTTGCGTTAGCGGGACGCGAGGAGGCACGCACGATGCTCGAGGTCGAATTTGAGCGCTACATTGTCGCCTCGACCCATCTCTCGCTGACGGCTGAAGATCGTATGGCATCGCTGGCTGTGATCGATAGTGTGGCCACAGCAGCTCACAAACCGATATTCATTGCCGGCGATTGGAATGCTACGCCCGACAGCGAGTTTGGTCGTGCGCTGGGCGAAAAGATGCAATATCTGACCGATCCAACGGTTTGCACCTTCCCTGCCGATAAGCCCGATTGTGTGATTGACTACATCGTTGCGCCTCGTACACAGAGTGTCGAGGTTGTGCGCTGCGAGGTGGTCAATGAGCCGAAGGTATCGGATCATCGTCCGGTTGTAGCGGTTTTAAGATTTTAGATAGATATTGGTATATACCGTTGAGAAATTGGCACATTCCGCCTGATGTAGAGCGGAGTGTGCCAATTTTTTGAGTATAAAAGCGTATTGCACCGACGCGATTTTATTGCGAACTTTGTAACTGTAATTTCATAAAAAAGTAAACAAAACTTAAAAACAGTAAATATTATGAAGAAATTTACAAGATTTATGCTTTTGGCCGTTGCAGTACTGACCTGCTCGATGGCTATGGCGCAGAGTGCTGACGAGGTCAGCGAGCGTGAGTTGGAGGCCCGCGTTCTAAAACTCGAAGAGAAATTCTCGTGGATGCCTTCAATTAGCGGTTCGGTATGGGCTCGCTATCAGTTCGATACCCACGCTGGCGATAAGGGCTTTGATGTCCGTCGTGCTCGCTTGGATATCAAGGGTTACATCGCTCCGAAACTTGACTACCGCCTGCAATTGGAGTTTGCATCGTCGCCCAAGATCATAGACGCTTTCGTACGTTATACCCCCGTCAAAGGCTTTGGTGTGCAGTTTGGTCAGGCTAAGTTCCCTTTCACGTTGGAGAATCCCTACTCGCCCCTCAAACTCGAAACCATTGAGAATGCAATGGGCGTCAGTTATATGTCGGGTTTCAGCGATCTGACGGGTATCAAGTCGAATGGTCGTGATATCGGATTGTCGATCTTCGGCGATCTATTCAAGGGCGTAATTAACTATCAAGTAGGTGTTTATAATGGTGCAGGTATCAATAAATCGGACGAGAACAAGCACAAGGATTTCGCTGGTCGATTGAATATCAACCCCTTCAAGCATCTGACTCTTTCGGGTTCGGTCTATCTGGGTAAGACGGGTGCGCAGGGTGCAATGGCCGATCGCAACCGCTATGCCGTAGGTGCTCGTTTCGACAACAAGGCTCTAGTCATTCGTTCGGAGTACATCTGGGGAACGACGGGGGCACAGGAGAGCGAGGGCGTCTATGCTGTGGCTGGCTATTGGGTGTCGAAGAAGGTGATGCCCGTAGTTCGTTTCGACTACTTCAATACACACGTTGGCACGCCCGATGCGGCACAGACCAATTACTTGGTGGGTGTCGATTATTGGCCGTTGAAGAATCTGCGTTTGCAGCTCAACTATACCTATCAGCACATCGCAGGTATCGATTCGGGCAAGATTGCGTTGCAGGTTTGTGGCGTCTTCTAATCGCACGATTAACCATTTGATAATGATGAATTATTAACTCTTAAACCGTTGAAAATGAAAACGTTTTTCCAAAAACTACTTGTCGAGGATTGGGTCGTGGTGATGCTTTCGATTCCGCTACTGCTTTTGTGCGCATTTGGATCGTATCTTCCTTCGATCTCAATTCCGTCCAATATGCTCGAAGCGTCGTCGTGGGGTAAAATTGCAATGTTGTTCGTCATTGCGCTGGTTACGCTTTTCGCTGGTAATAAGTTGCTTAGCCGCCCGATGAAGGGTATGCTCGGCTCGTTTGTGGTGGTGTTCCTGTTCGCGGCTTTGGCTATGTGGATCGGTAATATCCCCTACATCAAGAGTGAACTGGGCTTGGAGCCTGTGTTCTTCTCGGTGATCTTCGGTCTGATTATTCGTAACGCTTTCCATATTCCCGAGTGGTTGAAACCCGCTATCCAGAGCGAGTTCTATATCAAGATCGGTGTGGTTTGCCTCGGTGCGACGATTATGATTAGCGACGTGTTGAAGTCGGGTGCTATGGGTCTGTTGCAGGCGTTGGTGATCGTAACCGTAGTTTGGTTCTTCGCTTACATCATCTCGCGTAAGGTGTTCAAGGTGGAGCAGGCAACGGCAATGACCCTTTCGAGCGGTGTAACGATCTGCGGTGTGTCGGCTTGTATCACTGCTGCGGGTGTGGCTGGTACGGACAAGAAGAGCCTGTCGTATATCGTTTCGGTCGTTCTGATCGTTGTTGTTCCGATGATCTACTTTATGCCTTGGCTGGCTGGTCTGGTTGCTCCGATGTTGTCGTCGGATCCCGTTGTGCAGCAGGAGATTATGGGTGCTTGGATTGGTGGTACGATCGACACGACGAGTGGTGTTGCGGCGTCGTCGGAGATGGCTGGTGAGATCGCTAACCGTACGGCTATCGTGGTGAAGGCTACTCAGAACGTACTGATCGGTGTTGTTGCATTCTTCATCGCTCTCTACCTCTCGACTAAGGGTGAGGGTGGCAAGTCGCAGCGTCCGTCGCTCAAAATCGTTTGGGATAAATTCCCGAAGTTCATCTTGGCATTCGTTGTTGCGTCGTTGGTATTCTCGCTGTTGAAGGAGGCTGACCTGCTGACACTCAACGCTAAGGGCAAACTGATCGAGACCTCGTTGGCTAAGACGATGTCGACGCTGTTCTTCTCGTTGGCATTCGTTTGCATCGGTCTTGACACCCGTTTGAAGGATATTATCTCGAAGGAGAACCGCTCGACGCTCTATGCATTCTTGACTGCACAGTGCTTCAATATAGTGGCAACGTTCGTGGTTGCTTGGTTGTTCTTCGGCGTTGTGAAGCCGATGATCGGATAGTCCTTGCAGACTAAAATATACGAAAATAGGTATAGCGATTTGGATTTTTGTGTCCAAATCGCTATATTTGTTATCGGTAACAATCTAAAACTCTAATTCTATGAAGAAGTATTTAGCGGAAATGGTCGGTACGATGGTTCTCGTACTGATGGGTTGCGGCAGTGCCGTATTCTTTGGCTGTACGGCTCCCGCTGAGGTGTTGGCAGTAGCATTTGCATTTGGTCTTTCGGTGGTGGGTATGGCTTACTGCATTGGTGGCATCTCGGGCTGCCACATCAACCCCGCGATTACGCTCGGCGTATGGCTCTCGGGCCGTATGGAGGGCAAGGAGGCTGCCGGTTATATGGTGTTTCAGGTGATTGGAGCTATCATTGGTGCGGCTCTGATTTTCGCATTGACTTCGACGGGAGGTTTCGGCGCAACTACCGCAACGGGAGCCAACTCGTTTACCGAGGGTGAGATGTTGCAGGCATTCTTGGCCGAGGTGATCTTCACCTTCGTGTTTGTGCTCGTTGTACTTGGCACAACCGACAGCGAGAAGGGCGCAGGTAACCTTGCAGGTTTGGCTATCGGTCTGACGTTGGTGCTGGTTCACATCGTTTGCATTCCCATCACTGGTACTTCGGTGAATCCCGCACGCTCGATCGGTCCCGCGCTGTTTGCAGGTGGTGTAGCGCTGAAACAGCTTTGGTTGTTCATTGTAGCTCCGTTCGTAGGTGCAATCTTCGCAGCTGGTACTTGGCATTGTCTGAGCACCGAGTGTAAGTGCTGCAAGAAGTAGTAGCATAGGCGTTTGATACTCAGAGATTGAGTTAGGGTTGCTCCTGTATTGGGGCAACCCTATATGTTTTTATATACCACAAAATATAACTACTAATTGCGGATCGACACTTGTGGGATGTATGGCAAAAAACAAACGGCGGCACCCGTGTTGGGCACCGCCGTTTTTGTATGATTGAGCGTTGTTCGATTAGAAGAACTTAACGCGCAAATCCTCAATCTTCGAACCCTCGTAGAGAGCCTGATTCATACGCTGTGCAGCCTGAGCCTCGACCATTGCCTGCTGGCGTACGCGTTCAGCCTCAGCAGTCTGATTCTCAGCCTCGACAACCTCGTCAACCACTACGATGTAAGCACCCGTAATATCGTTGATAGGCTGCGAGATTGCACCCTCAGCGCTCTGAGCAATTGCACCGATAGTGCGGGGAGCGATGCCGATGCCGTCGATGTAGAAACCGTTAGCGGTTACATTCTCGAATGTACCAACCTCTATGCCCAACTCAGCTGCGGCCTCTTCGAGCGACTTGCCAGCCAACTTCGACTTCAACAACTCGAACTTCTTCTCGTTGAGAACCATCGGATAGACCTCATTATATACCTGCTGCATCGTAGCGAACTCCTCGTCGCGCTGCTCGGTAACGATCGCTACAACATAGTTGCGATCAACGGTGTAGATCTCCGAAACCTCGCCAACCTCAGCGTCGAATGCCCAACGAACGATCGAACGCGAGTCGTCGCCCATACCTGCCATCTGGCGGTCGGTGTTCATAATGCGAGCCACGCGAGGAACAACTGCGTACTCCGAAGCTGCGGCGTTGAACTTCTCAACCGAGCCCTGAGCTGCAACGCTGAATTGGTTTGCAACCGAGTGAATATCCTTTTCGGTCGAGGGGCTTGCCATAATGGGGTAGGTGATCGTAGCCACCTGAGCCTTCATTACGGGAGCATCCTTGCGGTCGAGGCGAACTACATAAACTACCTGACCCATATCAACCTTGAAGAACGAACCCTTCGAAGCCTTATCGATCTCGGCACGGAACTGCTCGGGATAAGCCGAATAGGGCAGTACCCCCAGCTCGCCACCCATCTCAGCAGTTGCGCGATCCTCCGAGAACTCCATTGCCATCGCTGCGAAGTTAGCACCGCCCTTAGCTGCTGCCATCAAGCTGTCAGCCTTAGCAGCGTTCTGTGCCAAAACGATGTAGCTTACGCCAACCGAGTCGGGCATCGAACGCACGTCGGTAACGCGCGAAATGTGATATACGTCATTCTCCAATACGGGACCATAAACCTGCGAGTTATCCTTGCCGAAAGCGATTGCTGCCATCTCAGCCGACAGAGCCTCGCGCGAGTAGTAAGCCTCATCAACAGCCTCACGGCTCTTGCTCTTAGCGTAGATCATAGGCTCATCGGTTGCAGCGAACTCAGCAGCCATCTTCTCCACCTCGTTTGCAGCAGCCAGACGGTCATTCTCGGTCGGCTCAACCTCGAATACTACGTACGAAACCGAACGCGAAGGCATCTGCTTGAACATCTTCTTGTGCTCGTTGTAGAACTTCTCAACGTCAGCCTTCTCGACCTTAACCAGCGAGTCAGCTACCTGCATATAGTTCTGACCAACCCAGCGACCCGAGAATGCCTTGTTGGCAGCGGTAACACCTGCTGCAACCTCCAGGTCATTCACAAATACGCCCTTTGATACCAGACCGATATACTTCTGCATTGCGCGCTGTACCTGTGCGTCGCGTACCAACATCTCGTAGCGCTGCATCATCAGCGGACCATACTGCTGATCAGCTGCGGCTGCGTTCAGGTAGTTCACAACCTCCTCGGGCGAGAACATACCGGTCTGCGGGTTGGTGAATGCCGATGCGATGATGGGCGATACGTACTGACCCGAGATCAGCTCGATACGCTCCTCGTCGGTAACATTGATACCCATCTTGTCGAAACCAGGCTCGATAGCATACTGGTTGAGCAACTGCTGCCAAGCGACATTGTGAACAGCGTCCTGAGCCTCGCTCGACGAGTAGTCCTGACCGCTCATTGTGCTCAGATTGTTCTGCGCAGCATCAAAGGTATCTTGATAGTGCGTGTAGGTGATTTTCTCACCATTGATCTCAGCGACTTTGGGATCCTGACTGCCCATACCGCCGTTCTCGAATGCCAACGAAACGATGAACATCAGCAACGCACCACCGATGAAGATCGTCAAAAACAGACCACCTTTGGTCCTAAGAGTGTTTAATCCTGCCATAATAGCTTTCTATTTTTATTATTATTTTTGTTTCGATTCGTGTTCGTTAGGTTACGA
>JAZOMS010000037.1:0-6635 GCA_045654145.1 Alistipes sp.
CGCCCGCGGGGGGGGTGGGGGGGGGGGTGGGACAAGAGTCGCACGAGCCACCGAGAGTGTGTCGATTTCATAGAAATCGCCAATTGTGATTCAAAATTAGATTCTTCGCTACGCTCAGAATGACAAGAACAAAGCCCCACCCGAAAGGCGGGAAAACAAAAAACCCGAACCGCAATGGTTCGGGCTTTTTGCTTATAGAGTGGAGGTCGCTTAGCGAGCCTCTACCAAAGTACCGTTAGCACGGAAGGTAGGAGTTACCTTGCCGGTGCTCTTCTTCTGAGCCTTCTGACCGTTGATAACATACTTACGCTCAACGGGCTTGCGGGTCAGCTCAGTAACAACGGTGTTCATAACAGGAGCCATCTGAGGCTTAGTTACAAACTCGCGACGTGCAGCAGTACCCTCAGCGGTCATATAACCGTTGTAGAGGATATCCGACATAGCGTAGTACGCACCATTGAAGATACCGTAGATACCGAAACCGTTAACCTCAATATCGTATGCCGAGTTGCCCGGCTCGTTGAAGAACTTAACTGCACCAGTGCTCGAAATACCTGCATTGAGGAAGATCAAGCCAGCTGCATTCAAGTTGTAGAGCGAACCACCCTGAGTACAGATAGTTGCGATGCAGTCGAAGGTAACATCGTTAGGATTAGTCCAGTCGGGCATATCCTGAGCAGTCATCTGCAAGTAGCCACCATTGTAGGTCCAAACGATCGAGTCGTCGTAGTCGCCGAACGAGCCGTAGGTCAAACCAACCATCTTAACGGTCTCAGCGTCAACCTTAACAATCTCAACGGGGATATCAATCATAACAAAGTTGCCGGTAGCAGCACCATCAGCATCCCACTCGTTGGTCTCAGCGGTCAATACCCACTCGCCTACGAAGTCGTCGATCGACGATGCAGCGCCGATAACCTCAGCGTTGATAACCTCGGTGTACTCACCGTAGAGAACGTCAGCCTTAACGCCAGTAGGATCAACACCAACCATCTCGCAGAGCAACGAGTAGCTATTGTTAGCGAACTCACCCTTCTTGATGTTCAGGTAGAGATCGAAACCAGCTACCGACATACCAATCTCCTGCGAAGCGTAATCCTCGGGAACGCTGATCTTGCCCTCCTCATTTACGCAGAAGTAGATGGGGAAGCCCTCAACGTAAGCGTTCTCAACCTTGATAACCTGGCCGAACTTCTCAGCATACTCAGCAGCCTTCTCCTCGTCCGAAGGAGCACCCTCGTAGAGAGCTACGGTCCACTTGTCCTCGAAGATCTCCGACTGGTAGGTAGCATCAAGCATCTTATTGAATGCGCAGTCGCGCTCGAAATCGGTACCAGCCAAGTTCTGATCCAAGAACAGAACGAAGTTAGCAGCCGAAGTATAGATACCACCACCATTGTAAGCCGACATACAACGAACGAGCGAGGTCGACGAGAAGGTGATCGACTTGTTAGCAGGATTGTACTTACCCATATTGGTATCGGTAGGAGCCTGATAGTTCATACCGAGCGAACCCCAATAGTTGTAACCGTAGCTGGGAGGATTCAGACCGAAGTTCTGGGGCTGGAAAGGCATAAATGCCCAACCGTTCTTCCACTCAGCTTTACCCTCATCGCTCAGGTAGTAACCCTCACAGTCGATAACGGTGTAAACTACATTCTCAGCGTCCTCCAGGTAGCTCTCATCGTAGTAGTAGTACCAGAAGGGGTGCTCGTAGGTTACGCCTGCCTCGCTGGTGTAGGTGGTGAACAAGTTAGCGATACGATAAACCTCAGCACCGTCCAACTTCTCAACATATACGGGGAAGGTAAAGCCCTTCTCAACACCAAACCACTCCGAGCACAAGCTCTCGTTCTCAACGAACAATGCCTGAGTCTCGATAGGTCTCCACGATGCGGGAGGAACCGGCGACCAAGTGGTCAGAGTTACGGTGCAACGCTGGTTAGCGTAGGGCGAGTTCGACTCGCTATCTACGTTCATCACGATCTTCAAGGTCTTACCCTCGCCGATTGCTGCCTGATCGACCGATACGGTGAAGGTGGTCTTCTCCTGACCTGCGCTGAACGATACCGACGAAGGTACGTTAACGCCCTCAGGACGCTGGCTCACCAAGGTAGCGGTTGCTGCCTCGTCATAGTTGACACGTGCAAGCTCAACCTCGAAACCATTTGCCAACTCCTCCATCGATACCGTCATAGCAGTCGCGGGGAAGTAAGCCTCCTGAGTCTCGGGAAGCTCAGCAGGCACATAGGGGCTCTCCTGCTCACACGCGGTGAACAGTGCTACGAGAGCAAGTGCCGATGCAAAATATTTTAATGCTTTCATATTCTTTCTCTGTTTTACTCGTTAATGACTATTCAGCAGGTGCGATCCAAAGATCAACCGTGTTAGTCGGGTTGGGGTTATTCAGAGTCTCAGGAATTGCCAAGTTATTGTTGGTCTCCTGCATCGTGATAACGATGTTCCAGAAAGGCGAACGACCTTCTGTGTTCAAGCAGTAGGTTGCAGGTGCGTTGGTACCCTCGTAACCACGAGTCATACCGATGTTGGCACGCTTGCAGTCGAACATTACGATACCCTCACCCCAGAACTCTACGCGCTTCTGGAAAATCAACTCCTCCTGGAAGGTCTTGAAATCGGTTGCTGCGCAAACATACGAACCGTCCAAGATACGCTTGTCCATAATTGCCTTCAACAGAGCCTTACCGTTCTCCAAGTTAGCACGGCCCTCAGCCTCAGCCTCGATGAACAACATCTCCTCCATACGCATCAAGTTGACCTCACCGCAGTTACCAACAGCGTAGTCCGAATAATCACCACCACCCGGACGGAACTTCAATGCCGAGTAGTCGCGCAACGATGCTACGAAGCCCTCTGCATCGGGGTAGCAGCTCTTGTATGCGTACTCACGCTTAGGATCGATCCACGAGTGCTTACGGAAGTCAGCATCCGATACGCGATCGAAGAAGCTGCTCAGTACAGCGGGCATCGACAGAGGTGCATAACCGTACTCAGCCTCCTGCGAGATGTGAGCGAAGTAGTTGTGCAAGTTACCGATGTTCTCGCTCGAAGTGGTCAGAGCCCACATCCACGACTTGTTCGATGCGTGGTTGTTGAAACCGTTGGTAGGATCCTCCCACTGCGACTGGGTCAGCGGGGTGTAGCCACCTGCTGCAACAGCCTTGCGAGCGTAGTCAGCTGCCTTAGCGAATGCCGAGTTATCCTTCTCGCCATACTCCAAGTATGCCTTTGCGTACAAACCATAAACTACCGACATATCAGGCATTGCGATCGAGGTACGCTTGTAGTTAGCCAGCAGCTCCTCAGCCTTAGCCAAGTCAGCAAAGATCTGAGCGTAAACATCCTCAACCTTAGCACGGCCGTTGTTACGCGAACCCTCCATAGTCTCGGTTTCGAGTGCCAAAACGCACGACAGACCCTCAACCTCAGGACGCGAAGTGTAGTTATTGGGCTTGAACTCGTACAGACGTACCAGATCCAAGTAATAGAGTGCACGATAAGTGTAAGCAACACCCAGATAACCCTTCTGCTCATCGGTCAGACCGCCGTTAGCAGTCTCCATATCGTTGATCATACGGATCATATCGTTGGTGTTCTTGATCCACTTGTAGTAGAAGTACCAGAAGTACTGTGCGTAAGCGTAGTCGTTACCCTGCGAACGGCCGGTTGCCCAAGCGCCGAACCAGTCATAACCGGTGTTATCACCTACTACGATCTTCTCCTCCAACATAGCGTCGGTGATCATACGAATTGCGGGATAACCGAAGTCGCAGTGCAACGAGCTATTATAGGTAGCGGGAAGGTTCATCGCAGTGGGGATAGCCGCAGTCAGTGCCTGCAAAGCCAAAGGCGAGTTGGTCACCTGGCTCTCGATAGCCGTGCCATTCAGAGGCTCAACCTCCTTAATACAGCTGCTGAGCAGAAGTGCAGGAGCTATCGCTACGAGAATATATTTAGCAAATTTTTTCATAATTGTATATCTCCTTTCTCTGGTTAGAACTGAATGTTAATACCACCCGAGATCGTACGTACGGGAGCATAGTAAGCTGCGCTTGCACCACCCGAGAACGACTGACGGGGATCCAGACCCTGACGCTTCGACCAGTACCAGATGTTGTCAGCTGCTACGTAAACACGCAGAGTCGAAACACCAAACTTCTTGGTCAACTTAGCGGGGACAGTGTAACCCAGCTGAGCATTCTGAATATTCAGGTAGCTTGCGCTGGTCAGGAAGCGATCCGATGCCGACGACGAATACTGGTCGCCATACTGCCAACGAGGAACGTTGTTCTCCTCGCCTGCCTCGCGCCAAGCGTTGTAAACATCGCGGTGGATGTTCGTACCGGTCGAACCCGAAGTGGGCGACGACATCAAACCTGCATAGTCGCCATCGTAGGTCAGACCACCGATCTGATAGGTGAAGTTAACACCGAAATCGAAGCCGTAGAACTCAACCGAAGTACCGAAACCACCATAGAGGTCGGGCAGAGCTGCACCGCACAAGTAGTTGGTAGCTGCCGAGTAGTCCTTAGTAACGGTACGGTTCTTAACGATCGGGGTCTTGGTCTCATCGCGCTTAACGATGTCGTTACCCTGCTCGTCCTTGGTCATCTCGTACTCATCCTTGTACCACATAGGCTCACCAGTCTCCTTATCGGTACCAGCGTACTTAGGCAGATAGAACGAGTAGAGCGACAGACCCTCACCGACGAACTTGTTGCCCGACTCGAAGCCCATATGGCCCTCAACGCCCAGCGACTTGTTCTCGTCAGCGATGCGCAAAACCTTGTTCTTCACGTGAGTAGCGTTCACGTTAACGCTCCACTGAACGTTCTTGGTATTAACCAGAACACCGTGCAAGTCAATCTCGATACCCGAGTTGCGCATATCACCTACGTTGTCATAATACGACAAGAAACCAAGGTGGCCCGGAACACCGAACGAGTAGAGCATATCGGTAGTAGTACGCGAGAAGTACTCAACAGTACCCGACAAGCGACCTGCGAACATACCGAAGTCAACGCCGACGTTCATATTGGTATTGGTCTCCCAAGTGATCTCCTTGTTACCGTAACCGGTCCAGCTGAGCGAAACGTTGCCAGCACCGTCGTTTACGATATCGTAGCGGTCAGTCCACAGATAGCTGCTGGGCAGACCATCGTTACCCTGCGAACCGATCGAAGCCTTAACCTTCAACATATTGATCCAAGGTGCATTGAACCAACGCTCCTTGTTGATCAACCAGCCAGCACCTGCCGACCAGAAGTTACCCCAGCGGTAATCGGGGTGGAAGCGCGACGATGCATCACGACGATACGAACCGTTAACGAAGATACGACCATCGTAGTCGTACTGTACGCGACCGAAGTAACCCTCGGTGTTGTACATCGAGCGGCTCGACGACGACGAACCCGGATCCTTGATCACACCGTTCAACTCATCGTAGTTAACGTCGAACAAGTTGGTCTTGTAAGCGCCCAACGAATAGCCCTTATTATAGTAGTACTCGTGGCCGACCATAACGTCGATGTTGTGATCCTGGCAGAAAGTAGTATTATAGGTGATCAGCTCCTGAGTATTCAGGTAGAACGAACGACCGTGCGACTTCGACAGAGTACCACCGGTGGTAGCAAACTGACCGTAGTAGGGGTTCGACATATCGGTACCACGGTACTCGTCAAGACCCGTACCAACATTGAAACGGAGCTTCAAGCCCTTGATGATGGTAGCCTCAACGTATGCAGTACCGGTGAATGCGTTACCCTCGGTGTAGTTCTTGTCCAACAGAACCTGCGACAGAGCGTTACCCTGCGACAGATAAGGACGCGACAGACCAGCGTTCATACCATCACCGTAGTCATACATAACCAAACCGTTGCCGTCGATCATCTTCGAGCCGTCGGGGTTACGCAGATATACGGGATAGATAGGAGCGATGTTCGAGGTAAATGCGAATACGTTACCAGTCGAGTTCGAAGCACCCTCGTCCGAAAGGTTGTTCCACTCGTAGTTCGAGAACGATGCGTTACCACCGATCGACAACCACTTCTTAGCCTGATAATCAGCGCGCAGACGTGCGGTATAACGATACATATCGGTGTTGCTAACGATACCCTCGTCCTTCAAGTAACCGAACGAACCGTACATCGAGATACGATCGGTCGAACCCGAAACGCTTGCGTTGTACTCCTGACGGAAACCGGTCGAGTAAGCCTCGTCATCCCAGTTGTCAGCGGTCAACAAGTACTCCTTACCACCATAGTTAACAACATTACCCAGCGTAGCGCGGGGGTTAACCTTACCATCCATACCGATGAAGTACTGGTTCGAAGGAACGTTGTAGATCTGGTAAGCCAGACCACCGTTGGTCGAAGTTGCAGTGATCATCTGGTTAGCACGAGCGTTAGCTGCGATAGCATCCATACCCTGTGCGTTCATCAGATAGTTGTTCAACGCTGCATAGTAAATCTCGTAGTACTCAGCAGGATTGGTGATGTAGTCGTAGGTCTGCATAGCCTTGCTGGTTACACCCCACTTAGCATCAACATTAACGATCGCGTCGCGGCTCTTCGAGCGCTTGGTGGTGATCATCACAACACCGTTAGCACCACGAG
>JAZOMS010000038.1:0-7200 GCA_045654145.1 Alistipes sp.
TGTCATTCTCTCCGGAAGTCCCGCTTCGGTGCGTAATGAGAACGCTCCCCAAGTTGATCTGTCGCAGATCAAGGGTAAGAAGCCGTTGCTGGGCGTTTGCTACGGTGCGCAGTATTTGTCGCACAATTTTGGTGGTGAGGTTGCTCCGTCGGGTACGCGTGAGTATGGTCGCGCAATGCTGACGGTGGCTGAGCCAAACGATCCGCTGCTCAAAGGTCTTTCGACAACCACTCAGGTGTGGATGTCGCACGGCGACACGATTGTACGTGTACCCGAAAATTACAAAATTATTGCAAGCACCGAGTCGGTACGTGTAGCCGCTTATCACATCGAGGGCGAGCAGACTTGGGGTATTCAGTTCCACCCTGAGGTTTATCATTCGACCGAGGGTAAACAACTGTTGCAGAACTTTGTTGTGGGTGTATGTGGTCATAAGCAGGATTGGACTCCCGCTTCGTTCGTAGAGGAGACAGTGGTTCAGTTGCGCGAGCAGATTGGCGAGGATAAGGTTGTACTCGGTCTTTCGGGTGGAGTTGACTCGTCGGTTGCAGCCCTGCTGTTGCACAAGGCTATTGGTCATCAGCTGACTTGTATCTTCGTTGATACTGGTCTGTTGCGTAAGAACGAGTTTGAGGACGTAATGCACTCATACAAGGATATGGGTCTGAACGTTATCGGTGTTGATGCGTCGGCTAAGTTCTATGCTGATTTGGCGGGTCAGAGCGATCCTGAACGCAAGCGTAAGATTATCGGCCGCGACTTTATCGAGGTATTCGACGAGGAGGCTCAGAAACTGACCGACGTTAAGTGGTTGGCTCAGGGCACGATCTATCCCGATGTGATTGAGTCGGTTAGCGTCAATGGTCCCTCGGCTACCATCAAGTCGCACCACAACGTAGGTGGTCTGCCCGAGAAGATGAACTTGAAGATCGTAGAGCCGTTGCGTCTGCTGTTTAAGGACGAGGTTCGCCGTGTTGGTCGTCAGCTGGGTCTTGATCCGCTGTTGTTGGGTCGCCATCCCTTCCCCGGTCCGGGTCTTGCAATCCGTATCTTGGGCGATATTACCCCCGAGAAGGTTGCGATTTTGCAGGAGGCCGATAAGATCTATATCGATGGTCTGCGCGAGTGGGGTCTTTACGATAAGATCTGGCAGGCAGGCGTTATTCTGCTGCCCGTTCAGAGTGTAGGTGTTATGGGCGATGAGCGTACTTACGAGAATTGCGTAGCTCTGCGTGCTGTAACCTCGACCGATGGTATGACTGCCGATTGGTATCCTCTGCCCTACGATTTCTTGGCAAAGATGTCGAACGATATTATAAATAAGGTAAAGGGTATCAACCGCGTAGTGTATGACGTTTCGTCGAAACCGCCCGCAACAATCGAGTGGGAGTAAACATTAGATCAAAATAAGAATCGCCCCAACTTTAACGGCTGGGGCGATTTTATTTCTTGATATGTTTCAGCTCTACATCTCAAACGTAAATGCTATCGGATAGTGATCCGAAATATAGGGTGCGCCGTAGTTGCTGTCGAGGGTGCAGTACTCTTGCGGGGCGACACCTATATAAAATATATGGTCTATGATGTAGCCCTCCGCAGCGCACCCCCAATTGTTGAAAGTTCCCTTGTTGTCGGTCGTGGGGCTGTCGTGTCGCGCATAGCCAAGCACCTCCTGCATCGGCGTCAGAAGTGAATCTTCGAGTTCGGAATTGAAATCGCCACCAACGATAATAGCCTGTTGACCATTGGTTTGCAATGCCTTAACTCGTTCGGCAATCATCTTTGCTGACTCTATGCGTGCTACCCGACCGACGTGGTCGAAATGGGTATTAACATAGGTAAGTTCCTTATTATTGGCTTTATCGCGCAAAGTAACGAGTGTTGCGGCTCGATTATATTCGGCATCCCAACCGCGTGAGCAGGTGTCGGGAGTTTCGCTTAACCAAATGGTAGTGCGATCGACCAACTCGAATTTATCGCGCAGGTAGAATATTGCATTGACCTCACTTGCAGGATTTTCGTCATTCTTTCCAACGCCAATACGCACATATTGTGGGCAGTTGTCCTCGACGTAACGGGTCTGCTCCAAAACCGACTCTTGAAGACCAAATATATCGGGTTGCTCACGCTCGATCATCGTGATGGTAGCAGGTTTGCGCACATCCCAATGAAGGCTGTCGGTGTCGTGCGGAGTCAAGATGCGAATGTTGTACGAGATGACTTTGTAGCTGGTAGTCTGGGGGGCGCTACAAGCGGCAAACATCACAGCCAAAGCAAGCACAAATAGGCGAATTGTAAGTTTCATAGCGTTAGACTTTTATTGTTATGACAAATTTAAGAAAAATATTTTGCCAATCGATTAGGTTTTACTAAATTTGTCAGCATACAGTCGAAATTAATCGTAAAATAATATTTAAATAATGAAAAAAATTTTGATGCTCCTTTTAGCGGTGATGCCGTTGATGGCTTCGGCGCAAAAGAAGGACAAGGATTGGGCTGACTATGGCCGTTATGAAAATGCTAACAAGGCACTTGCAAAGGTTCCAACGGTGGTCTTTATGGGTAACTCGATCACGCAATGCTGGTATGAGATGCATCCCGACTACTTTGACAAAAACAATTTCGCAGGTCGTGGCATCAGCGGACAGGTTACGCAGCAGATGATGAGCCGTTTTCGTGCCGACGTGATCGACCTTGATCCGCGTGCGGTGGTGATCTTAGCTGGTACGAACGATGTGGCACGCAACAATGGCTACATCTCGTTGGAGCATATCGCTCAGAACATTGAGTCGATGATTCAGCTGGCTAAGTCCAACCGTATCAAGGTGATTCTATGCTCGGTGCTGCCCGTCAAGCAGTACAAGTGGCGCAAGGATCTGGGCAATGTGTCGTGGCAGATCGTTGAGTTGAACAAGATGCTTCGCAAATTGGCTCGCAAGTATGGTTGCAAGTGGGTTGATTTCTACACGCCGATGGTTGATGGCGAGGGTGGTCTGGATCGTGCCTACACCAAGGATGGTGTGCATCCCACTCCTGCGGGTTACGACCTAATGGAGGAGATTATTGCTCCCAAATTGAAACGATATATGCCTCGATCGTGAGAGGTGAAATGACCGATTAGGTAGTTTGATCGGGCAGTTTGGGCGGTTGACACCCCGATTTGGGCGTTTCACCGCCCAAATTGTTCTTTTGCACCGAAATTTGTGATAGTTTTGCGTTCGTGAAAACAGAAAAAATACAATGAAAAGATTTATCTCAATATTTGTTCTAACGTGCTTTGTAAGCATCAATGCTTTTGCTCAATCGACTAGTAAGCTAACAGCACAATTGGTGGATGCATCAAATGGTGAGCCTATCTTGGGTGCTACTGTTGAGTATGCATCGACAAAGAAACCTGATAAGAAAAAGTATCTGACTTCGGGCTATAATGGCTCGATCGCAATTTCGTCGTTGGCATACGGCGATTATAATATCACCATCACATACATTGGCTATGAGCCTCTCGAAAAGCAGGTAACCGTTAAGTCGGCAACCACTGCTTTGGGTAAGATCGAGATGAAGCCTGCTTCGGAGATGATCGAATCGGTCGTTAAGGAGGTGCAGGCATTGCGCACTTCGCAGAAGGGCGACACGGTCAGCTACAATGCAGGTGCATTCAAAGTGTCAGCCGATTCGGACGTCGAGGGTCTGTTGAAGAAGATGCCTGGAATTAATATTACCAATGGTGAGGTCGAGGCTCAGGGTGAGGCAGTGAAGAAGATCTTTGTCGATGGCAAGGAGTTCTTTGGCGAAGACGTAACGACAGCCATTCAGTCGTTGCCGGCTCAGGCGGTTGATCGCATCGAGGTTTACAACAAACTGAGCGACCAGGCCGAGTTCTCGGGTATGGATGATGGCGAGGGCTACAAAGCGCTGAACATCGTAACGCACAAGCATATGCGTCAAGGTCAGTTCGGTAAACTTTATGCTGGTTATGGCTACGACAACAACGAAGATGCGGTTGCTCGCCACAAATATTTGGCAGGTGGTAATATCAATGTTCTTCAAGGCGATCATCGTGTGTCGGTACTTGGCTTGTTCAACAATATCAACCAGCAGAATTTCTCGTTCGAGGATATTTTGGGAGCATCAGGTGGCAGTGGCGGTCGTGGCGTGGGTCAATATATGGTACGTCCGCAGTCGGGCATTGCGTCGGTCAATGCGTTGGGTTTGAACTATTCGGGCACTATGGGTAAGCGCGATCAGGTAACGTTGCAGGGTAGCTATTTTTTCAACAATACCAACACGGTGAATAACTCACGTACCGAGAAGTGGTATGAGGCTCCGTCGCCAATCGATACCCTCTTCCAAACGGGCTACTCGGATACTCGTAATAACAACCACCGCATCAATGCGCGCTTGGATTGGAAGATTTCGGACAACCACTCGCTGATGTCGCGTACGGGTTTCAGTTTCCAGCAGAACAACCCCTACTCTACTACCAACGGACGTCAGTGGGGTGAGAGCGGTCTGAGCTTGATTGACAACTACAACAAGACACGCAATCACGGCTTTAATTTCAACGAGTTCTTGCAGTACCGTGCCAAGTTGGGCAAGGCTGGTCGTACGATTACGCTCGATGGTAGTGTTCGTTACCGCGACCGTGTTTATGAGCGTGATAGCTGGTCGAATACGGCCGAGGCTCTGCGTTACGATACCGATGAGGTCAATGTCGATGATTTGGAGGCTCCGCTCGAAAGACGCTATCTCTTCACTGAAACGCCTTCGAACAGCCTCGACCTGGATGCTAACTTTACCTATACAGAGCCCCTGTCGAAGTATTCGCAGTTGAGTGTTCAGTATCGTTTCCGCAACGACTATTCGGAGAACAATAAGTCGTCGTACATTACGGGCGAGAACTTTGATCCTACGGGTCTGACGCCCGATTCTGAACTCTCGACCAACTCTGAGAGTACGTACACTACTCATCGCGTAGGTCCCGGTTTCCGTTTCTCGAAGAATCGTAATACGGTTGTGGCGAATGTCAATTATCAACACGCGGTTCTGAATGGATTGGTTGGTGAGGATCAGATCAATCGTGATTATGACAATGTTACCTACTCATTGATGACTAATCTGCAAATAAATCGTGAGAACTCGTTGCGTATTCGCCTTCGCTCGTCAACCGATGAGCCGAGCCTCACGCAGTTGCAGCAGATCAAGGATATCTCGAATGCGCAGTACGTCTCGACGGGTAACATCAATCTGAATCAGGCATATTCGCATAGCATCAATGCTCATTATGTGAATTCGAATGTCGATAAGGGTCGTACCTTTATGTTGATGGGTATGTTCTCGGCTACGCAGGGCTACATTGGTCGTAGCACTTACTATAATCCGTCGAGCGAGATTACGGGTCTGGATTATACTCCGTTGCAATACTCTACCTATGAGAATATGAACGGTCAGTGGTCGGCTCGCGGTATGGTGAGCTTCGGTACTCCGCTCAGCTTTATGAAGTGTAATTTGAACCTGCGTGCAGGTGTCAGCTACTCGGTTACTCCGTCGATGATCGATGGTGCGGTGAACAATGCAAGCAATATGGGTTATAACTTTGGTGCGGTACTCGGCTCTAACATTTCGGAAAATGTTGATTTCACGTTAGGTTGGCACGGTAACTACAATGAGGCTCAGAACTCGCAGGTTAAGACCAAGAACCGCTATTTCAACCACTCGGCATCGCTCAATATGAAAGTGTCGTTCTGGAAGGGTTTTACGTTCACCGGTAGTTGCGTATATAATCAATATAAGGGCTACACCAACGACTACAACGAAGATTATTTGCTCTGCAATCTCTTCCTTGGCAAGAAGATATTCAAGAATCAGCGCGGCGAGATTCAGATTGGTGTGAATGACCTATTTAACCAGAATAGTGCATTCTCGCGCTCGACAGGCTCGGGTTACACGCAGAATAGTTGGAACAATGTGATTGGTCGCTACTATACCGTCCAGTTTATCTACAACCTGCGCCACTTCGGTAAGAAGGGCTCGACCAATATCAATGACTATGAGGGTATGGGTCGTATGGGCGGTCGTGGTGGAATGGGTGGTGGTCGTCCGCCAATGGGTCCCCCTATGGGTGGTCGCCGTTAGTCGCACTGCGCAAATGATTGAGGCAGTAATGCAAAATTACACAATAAACTCCGTTAGGTGTTAATAAATTAGGTTTGATGTGTTGGCAGGGACAGCAGTGAATGCTCTTCCTGCCGTTTTTTATGTTTTATAGGTTATTTCCGTTCGGTTAGGATTGTGTTTATTGGACCGCATCGAAATCAACACGGTATATAAACTGTTCGAACTCGACATCGCATTTGGCATACATCTTGCTCTGAATGCGGTTCGATTAACTTGTTGAACTACAAATGAAAGATGACCGAATGAGTCATCGCAAGTGATGCAATGAACAGTTTTTTTAAATTTAATTCAATGCCTATGAAAACAATTCGATTCCTTATTGCGGCACTGCTTGTGGCCTCTACTGTGTCGGCTCAAAACACCCGCGATGATTACCAACCGGTCGTCTATCTGCTTGGAGTGCAGCGTGCGACGGTTAATGACGATGCGATGAGCGATGCTGAGTCCTGCTCCCGAAATCAGATGGCTATCGATCGTGCAATTCTCGATTTTGTTGAGACCCATCGAGGCGGTTTCGAACAACCCTACTTGCCTCAGATGATCTTTTCAAGCCGCACGAATAAGATTGCATTTGCGGTTGGCGGTAATGTCAATATGCGTGTAGGTTACGACTTCAAAGGTATAGTCAATAACCGCGACTTTATCCCCGCCGATATCCCCATCCCATCGAATTACAATACTCATCAGAAATTGATGATGGATGCTTCGACCTCATCGATTTACTTCAAGGCTGTTGCCAATAGTTCGATGTTGGGTCGCGTGATCGCAATGTTCGAGGCCGATTTTAGAGGTGGTAACAGTGGCTACACTCCGCGTGTACGCTTGGCCTACGTGTCGATGTATGGGTTTACACTGGGGCGTGATGTAACGACCTTCTGCGATCTTAACTCGTCGCCTCAGACCATTGACTTCGAGGGCCCGAACTCATATACGTTTGGTTACTCGACGATGATCCGCTATTCGCACAACTTTGGTCGCAACTTCTCGATGGGTATTGCAGCCGAGATGCCTAAGGTCAGTGCAACA
>JAZOMS010000039.1:0-1937 GCA_045654145.1 Alistipes sp.
GGCAATTGTCTCGGGTGCAGGTTGTGGGGTGGTGCGCAGACAGCTGACAAGCGAGTCGAGCAACTCTTGCGAGAAGTAGCTGCCACCATTGGCAACAGCCTCGATGGCGGATGTAACCTCGTCAATATCTGAGCTTTTCAGTAGAAAACCCTTTGCTCCAACAGAAACCATACGGTAGTAATAGTCCTCGTCGCCAAACATCGAGAGAGTAATCACTTTCAGGTCGGGGCGTAGTTCGATCGCACGGGCGGTGGTTTCGTCGCCCGAGATGCCTGTCATTGCGATATCCATAAACACGACGTCGATATCGCAGTCGGGCAGTTTTTCGAGAAACTCCTCGCCACTTGACGCCTCGCCGACAACTTGGCAGTCGTTACGGGCATTGAGCAATCCGCGCAGACCGTTGCGGAACAGCGTATGGTCATCGACCAAGAAAATCTTGTAGGGTTGTCTATTCATTGCTATCCTCCTCGTCATTAACAATTGGGTCGCCCGATGTGCTCACGATGATCGATGCCAACATTCCGGCATTGGGTTGGCTTGCGATATCGATAATGCCACCGAGCGAGTGTATTCGTGAAGTGATGTTCGACATACCCATACCGCAGTCGGCCACGGCGTGAGTGTCGAATCCGCAGCCGTTGTCGTTGTAGGTCAGGTATATGCGATCATATACGTGTCGTATGTCAAGCTCGATTCGAGTGCAACCCGAATGTTTGAGCGAGTTATTGATCAACTCGCACACCACGCGGTAGAGTATCACTTCGATATCGTGGTTGAAACGCTCCTTGCGTAGGTTTGTGTCGAAGTGCATATCGATCGAGTGCAACTGCGGATTTTTGTTTATGAAGTTGCTGATGCCACGTACCAGTCCGAAGTTATTGAGCACCTGTGGCGAGAGGTTATTCGAGATCTCGCGTAGCGAACGAATAGCCTCATCGATTACAGCCGAGGTCGAAGCCATCAGCTCGCGATTCTCCTCATTCTCAATATTCTTAGCCAGCACCGACATCGACATCTTGGCCGATGAGAGCAGGGGCCCCATACCATCGTGTAGCTCGCGCGAGTATCGCGAACGTACCTTCTCCTCGGTGCGCAGTACGGCAGACAGGATTCGTTTGTTGGTCAATCGGCGCTGGCTGTCGAGGTGGCTGATATAGGTGAATAGTTTGTGGGCATAGAGTACTCCAACGGCGATGCAGAGCGAGGCGATCGCACCGAGCCAAACGAAGAGGTCGTCGGGCAGTTTGAGAGTCGAATCCTCAACAAATAGTTGAACATATTGCCCCATTCGGGTGAACGACATTGCCGCCATTCCGATGATCAGCAGAATCCAAATCGAGTTGTACTTGGTTTGACGCACCAATCTGATGGCTGCGATTGTAGCCACTGTTTGGAGTATGATCGATATGATAATTAGTGCTTTAAGTACCATTTTCGTAATCGTGCTTACGGGGTTTGCGACCCTATTTGCCCACACAAATATAGATTTATTTTTGATGAAATCCTAACCCAATTCAAATATTTCCACCTTGAGCAGTCCCAATCGAACACGTAGTGCTCCGAGAATGTAATATTTGGGCAATTAAAGTTGGCTAAAATTGAACGAAACTGCGCTAAAATGGACGAAAAATTGGATTTGCTATTGTATATTCCAACCCAATATTGTAGTTTTGCGATGGTGGAACCGACAGTTGAGCGATCTGGTAAAGTGGTCCCGACGGGAATCGAACCCATATCGTATGAACCGGAATCATATATTCTATCCATTGAACTACGGGACCATATCGAGTCGCAAAGATGAGAAAAATATTTATAATTTGAAAATAATAACGCATTTCGTGAGATTATGACGCAGCACCTTAATCCTCCCACTGAGTCGCACTCCGATCTCACCGCTTGGCAACGCCTCGAAACCATCATCAAGATGAGTGGTA
>JAZOMS010000040.1:0-2945 GCA_045654145.1 Alistipes sp.
AAGGCTGAGAATATGCCTAAGGAGAACGTGGAGCGTGCTATCAAGCGTGCTATCTCGAAGGATACGGCTGACTATAAGGAGATGGTTTACGAGGGTTACGGTCCCCACGGTATCGCCTTCTTGGTTGAGACCGCAACCGACAACACCACCCGTACCGTTGCTAACGTTCGTGCTTGCTTCAACAAGTGCGGTGGTTCGTTGGGTACCAGCGGTAGCGTAGCATTTATGTTCGAGCATAAGTGTACCTTCAAGTTCGCTAACTCGAAGGGCGTTGATCCCGAGGAGTTGGAGTTGGAGATGATCGACCTGGGTGTTGATGCACTTGATGTTGACGAGGAGTCGAACATCACGGTCGAGGCTCCGTTCGACGCTTACGGTCAGGTTCAGAAGTTCTTGGAGGATAATGGTTTCGAGATCATCAGCGGTGAGTTCGTACGTATCCCGACCGACACTAAGGAGGTTACAGCCGAGCAGCGCGAGAGCCTCGAAAAGTTGATCGAGAAGCTCGAAGAGGACGACGACGTAACCAACGTTTACACTACGATGGCCGAGGGTGGTGAGGAATAATCCACTCTGCGGCTGAAAACAATACCGCCCGAAACTGCTGAGGTTTCGGGCGGTATTATTATATATAAATGGTGTCGAGCCTATTTCACCATATAGGGGCTACTCTTTGCCCAAGCGATCATCAGCTCGTTGCGGTCCGAATTCCACGCCTCCTGATAGAGCTTGCGCACCACTTCGAGCCATTTGTGATTACGGTTTTTGTCGTTGTCGCCAACGTCCTCCGTTCCTCCCGCAGCGTAGTAGTGGTCGCGGTTGGTGCTGCAAATGCGGGCGTAGCTACCCGTGTTGGGCTTAATGTCGTCGTTGGTCAGGCACAAGTAGAACTCCAACTGTTCGTCGGTGCAGTGCTTGTCGGCAGGTACCATACCTTCGGTCGACACATAGACCGTTACGCCATCTTTGAATACGTATGGCTCATAGAATTTCGGAGTGTACATATCCTCATAGACCACACCAGCAACGGCAAACTGAGCACCCGACTGCCACTTGATGAAGTCGCGGATACAGTGCAGATAGGTCGTATCGACGCTCTGCTTAACCTCCCAGCAGGTCGTTGCGATCCACGTTGCGAGTTTCTCTGCCGAGGGCATCAACAGATAGACCAGACCGCGTTTCTTGACATTTTTCTTCACATCAACGCCCGTGTAGTACTCCCAAAGTTCAACGGGGTAACCCTCCCAATTGGGAATATCATAGCGGGTGTCGAGTTTGGTCTGTGCCATATAGGCAGCTTTCAGTACATCTTTGCAATCCTCGACAAGTTGCGGAAATCCGTTAGCGCGGAAATCGGCGGGTAGGTCTTGGAATGTTGTTTGAGCTTTCAACGGCTGCACGCCCACGAAGAGCAGCAGGACCGCAATCAGATAGTAGTGTTTCATAGGTTGTTATAGTTTTAGTACGTTGTGTTCTTAGTATTTGCCCTTCCACAGCGTGCGGATACGCTCGGCAATCTTTGCCTCGGTCGGATTCTGCTCGTTAGGTGTGTAGAATCGCGTTCCCTCCATACCTGCGGGCATAAACTCCTGCTCAACGAACGAACCCGCATAGTCGTGAGCATACTTGTAGTCGCGTCCGTAGTCGAGGTTCTTCATCAGTTTGGTCGGAGCGTTGCGGATATGCAGTGGCACGGGACGGTTGGTTGTATCGTGCTCGACCTGCGCCAATGCAGCATTGATAGCGGCGTATGCCGAGTTGCTTTTGGGGCTTGTTGCGAGGTAGATAGTCGTTTCGGCGAGGGTGATACGCGCTTCGGGCATACCGATCTTATGAACGGTGTCGAAGCAGGCATTAGCCAACAGCAACGCATTGGGGTTTGCCAATCCGATGTCCTCCGACGCCAGAATCACCAATCGACGAGCGATGAATCGCGGCTCCTCGCCACCAGCCAACATACGCGCCAAGTAGTATATCGCCGCATTGGGGTCGCTGCCACGCACCGACTTGATGAATGCCGAAATCACATCGTAGTGCTGCTCACCATTCTTGTCGTAAAGTGCGATGTTCTGTTGTAGACAGTCGGTGACGGTCTGGTCGTTGATTACGATCGGGTCTTCCAATGCACCCGTAATGATGTCTAAGATATTGAGCAACTTACGTGCGTCGCCTCCCGAAAAACGGAACAGAGCGGTGGTCTGTTCGACTCTGATATCCCGCTGACGAAGTTCGCTATCTTGCGTCAATGCACGGTCGAGCAGCGTCTGCAACTCCGCCTCCTCCATCGACTTCAAAACATAGACCTGACAACGCGACAATA
Source organism: Alistipes sp. (assembly GCA_045654145.1). Taxonomy (GTDB): domain Bacteria; phylum Bacteroidota; class Bacteroidia; order Bacteroidales; family Rikenellaceae; genus Alistipes. The sequence continues at coordinate 2,321 of JAZOMS010000040.1, forward strand.
GTGGCGATATAACCTCGAACGATGGGTTCTCGGTCGTCGCGCCAATGAGTGTCACGATACCCTGCTCGACAGCACCGAGCAACGAATCCTGCTGGCTCTTGTTGAATCGGTGGATCTCGTCGATAAATAGGAATGGCGCAGCCGAATTGAAGAATTGCTGACGTCGAGCCGAGTCAATCACCTCGCGCACATCTTTCACGCCCGAATTGATTGCCGACAGCGTGAAGAACGGACGTTCGAGCGATGCTGCCACCAACTTCGCCAACGAGGTCTTACCCACCCCCGGCGGACCCCACAGAATGAACGACGGCACGTTGCCCGACTCCAAGAAGCGTCGGAACACACCGTTCTCACCGACCAGATGACTCTGACCGATATATTCATCGAGCGAGCGAGGTCGCAATCTTTCGGCAAGCGGAGCTGACATAGCTTCTACTTTTTCTTCATTTTACGCAGGTTACGAACCGTGTAGATGATTGCCGCCACGACCAGCAGCGGAGTGCTCCAAATCTCAAACCACGACGCTGCGGGATTGAGCGTATCGGTGGCATAGCGGTAGAGAATGAACGATCCCCACAGCATTAGGAAGATCACTAAGCAGATCAGCGCCGAAATATAAATGTGG
>JAZOMS010000041.1:0-9542 GCA_045654145.1 Alistipes sp.
AGATTGCCGATCGGAGTCGGCACAATAAATAGTTTTGCCATACTCTTTTACAGCAACTTACGTGTAACCAGATCCATCAACATTCGTGCGCCATCGCTATTGGGATTCCAACGATAGGTGGACATATAGACCAGACACTCGTTGAAGTCCTCGAAAGCATCCAACTCATCCATAGCGCGATCAAAAGCTGCACCATCGCCACCAAACAGATCGCGTATCATAATGAAACGATCATTGATACCTATCGAATTGCGAAGGCTATTCACTCGGTCGTTCTGCACCGTATGCACCGTAGGTTGGCTTGCCGCAACAGCTTCGGCCAACGTGGTAGTACCCGCACCAATCACATCGCCCAACACCTGCGAGCCATCGTATTGTGCAGCTGCAATACGCTCAGCAACCGTAACTTCGGCCACTACATTCTCGGAAGTCTGTTCATCGACCGACGCAACGTCGGGAGTAGGTGTCGGCTCTGCAATCGGCTCGGGCGAAATTGGCTCAATGGTCGAAGTTGACTCAACGAACTTTTCAACGGGTTTCTCCTCACGTTTTTCGCGAGGTGCAGGTGCAGCAGGCTCGCCATAAAGCGACATAATCACCCTGCGACCACTCGACGAACGGGGGCGTCGCACGATCTCCATATCGAACAACGAAGCCTGCTCCGACTTGGGTTGCTCCTCTACCGTTTCAGCAGGTTGTTGCTCCACTTCTGCCTCAGCGGGCTGCTCTTCAATTGCGGTGGGCTGCTCCTCCTCAATGGCAGAGAGTTGCTCCGCAGCTTCTGCGCACTGCTCCACGACAGTTTCCGCAGATTTTGCCACTTCGGTTTCGACAGACTCCACCTCTTCTTCAACCTCCTCTATCTCTTCCACTTGCTCTTCAATTTCAGCAGGCTGTTCTGCAACCTCCTCTTCGTCGGACTGTTCCTCAATTTCGGGTTCGGGCTCGGCAACCTCCTCGATCGTCTGCTCGACAATCGCCTGCTCAACCTCCTCCTCATCATCAGACGATCCACCGAAAATATCTGACAGATCGATCACCTCGGCAACCTCCGACTCAGCCTCCCCGACCTGCTCATCAACAGGCATAGGCTCAGCTAGCACCTTCACAACCTCGGTAGCAGCCAGCGCGGTATCGAACTTCACCGCCTCGTAAAGCTCCGCCAACAACGAAGCCGCTATATGTCGCTCAACAGCAGGGGCTCCCGACTTTTCGTCCCAGCCATCGACGATCGCTCCAAGACGAGCAACCAATGTTTTAATATCTTTGATCTGCATACGCGTTACAAAATAGCTATTTTTAATCCTCAAAGTTAGTCAAAAATTTCTAAATCACCGCTATTCGCACGCCCTTTTCGCGCTTTTAGTGGCTAAAACTTTTGCCGATCGCGGGATTTGCGCTATCTTTGCACCCAAAATCGAAGAATACTATGAGTTTAGTAGCAATTGTTGGACGCCCCAATGTGGGCAAAAGTACCCTCTTCAACCGTCTGGTCGGTATGCGCCAGGCGATCGTTGATGGCACTGCTGGCACAACCCGCGACCGCCACTATGGTCGCTCGGATTGGGACGGTCGTGAGTTCTCGGTGATTGATACGGGCGGTTACACCGTCGGTTCGGACGATATTTTTGAGGACGAGATTCGTCGTCAAGTGATGTTAGCTATTGATGAGGCCGACGTGATTCTGTTTATGGTCGAGGTATCGACCGGCGTGACCGACCTCGATATGATGATGGCAGATATTCTGCGCCGTACGACCAAGAAGGTTATTTTGGTCGTAAATAAGGTTGATAACTACGATCAGCAATATGGTGCGATGGAGTTCTATTCGCTCGGTCTGGGTGAGCCGATCACCATCTGCGCAATGAGCGGTAGCGGCACGGGCGAGATGATGGACGAGATTATCAAAGCCCTACCCGAAGACGCTAAGGCTGAGGAGTTTGAGGAGCTGCCCCGAATCACTATCGTGGGTCGCCCGAACGTGGGTAAATCGTCGATGACCAACGCTCTGCTGGGTGACGAGCGCAACATCGTAACCCCCATTGCGGGCACAACACGCGATTCGATCCATACGCGATACAACAAATTCGGAATGGACTTCTACTTGGTCGATACGGCAGGTATGCGTAAGAAGGGTAAGGTTACCGAGGATTTGGAGTTCTACTCGGTGATGCGCTCGATTCGCGCTATCGAAAACTCGGATGTCTGCATCCTGATGCTCGATGCCAAACAGGGTATCGAGTCGCAGGATATCAATATCTTCAACCTCATTGTTCGCAACAAGAAGGGTTGCGTTGTGGTGGTCAACAAGTGGGACTTGATCGAGAAGGAGAGCAACACAATGAAGGAGTGGCGCGAATTCCTCGAAAAGAAGTTCGCTCCGTTCTCGGATCTGCCGATTATCTTCACCTCGGTGATCAACAAGCAGCGCATCTTGGAGGTTATGCAGCAGGCCATCCGCGTCTATAACTCGCGTCGTCGTCGCGTGCAGACCTCGGAGTTCAACGAATATATCCTGCCCATCATCGAGGAGACTCCGCCCCCCTCGACCAAGGGTAAGTATATCCGCATCAAATATGCTATGCAGCTCCCCTCGCCCACTCCGGCATTTGCATTCTTTGTCAATCTGCCGCAGTACATCAAGGAGCCATATCGTCGATTCCTCGAAAACAAGATCCGCAGCCATTGGGATTTCTGCGGGGTACCGATGCAGATCTATTTCCGACAGAAATAGTGTCGATACATTTATACGCTTTGAGAGGGTGTCCATAACGATTGGACACCCTCTCACTCTTTTAGTGGTCGTTAGATAATCTCTCCTTTTATCGTTGTATATAGACTACCGACGGACGATCATAAAAAAAGGCGGATCGACTACTCCTTCGATCCGCCAAGGAAAATGCGATAGCGCTACTCATTATACTCCCTTCTAACCTCTCCCTGAGTTTTCTCACAAAATCTTACGCACATTCACCATCGCATAGATGACAACCATCTTTTTCTTCCGAGCACAAAAATAGTGCATCACGCAAAAAACGCAAATTTTTCGCAACAAAATCAGTGGTCAAATTTACAAAAAAAGTAGTTTTTTACGCTTTGGATAATCGCGAAAGGACAATTTGACGATATTCTCCGTAAGTTTTACCAATCTCACGAGAGAACGATCGACGGAAAGTCGAGGCAGAATTGAAACCACAACTATCAACGATATCGAGCACCGTGATGTCGGGATCAGACTCAATCATTCGACAAGCACGCGCCACACGGTACGAATTAACATAATCGTAGAACGACACTTTGAGTTCGCGGTTGAGGTAGTTCGACAGATAGGTGCGGTTAGTGCCCAGCTCCGACGCCAGCTCATTCAACGTCAAGTGCGAATTGAGGTAGATCTCTCGCTCGTTCATCAACTCGTTGAGCTGAGCCTTCATCTGATCGGGCAGGAGCGACGACTCATCATCGACGGAGGTTGTCGCCGGCTCCACCGCAACTTGCGGAGTCGCAAGATCGCTCTCTGCATCAACCATCGAGGCGCTCTCTGCCGCAGGGTCTGCCTCGGTCGCAGGTTGAGCGACGCTCTCAGCATCGTCGTGCATCGACACCGCAATTTGGTTCTTGCTATGGGCTATCAGCATAATCCACGCAACGAGCGATATCACATAATAGATACTCTTCATCAGGTAGTTATGGTTGAACAAGAAGATTGTCCACACCACAAAACAGAGCACAAATACTGCCAACACCGAGCACACCCAATGCAGATTAATGCGTTCGAGATTCGAATAGTTGTTACGAATATAGCGATTGTAACGACGGATCGAGTAACCGAGATAGATCAGCACTCCCGTAGCAAAGAGAATCACATAGACCAAATTGGCCATCAGCACCATCGGGTTGCCCGTAAAGGCGTAGGTCAGCGTGAAGAGTGCGAACACCGCCATCATCTTCACCGCACGACAGAGCGTAAACCAATTGGGACGCACCAACTCAATCATATAGGCGGCACAGATACCAATTGTCCACATATCAATCGAATAGAGCAGTCGCAGGGCATATTCCGACTGTGTAACAAAGGGAATAATGCGAATCAGGTCCTTGATCTCGCCAAAAGCGAAGAAGGCCACCAAGAATGCCAGCGCCTTCTTCAATCGCGAAGGCTGGGGCGACTTGTATAACGAGAGTGATGCAAAGATAAAGAACATTAACGATGCTCCCTGTAACAGATATGAAAGGCGCTCTGCCGCTGCTGTCATTACCATCATTGCACTCTCTGTTTATTTTGATTAATGACGACTACGATGGCATTGCCAAAGATCTGCCAATGCGATTGCAACGACAGCCTCGACAACCACCGTCGCACGCAGGGCAATGCAGGCATCGTGGCGTCCCTTGATCTGCAACTCACACACCTCACCTCGCTCAAAATCGTAGCTCATCTGCGGACGCGAGATACTCGGTGTAGGCTTCACCGCCACACGCACCACCAGCGGATTGCCGTTGGTAATACCGCCATTGATACCACCATCGTTATTGGTCGATGTTACACCGTTATTATTGATTATCTGATCGTTATTCTCCGATCCGCGACGGCGTGCAACTTCGAATCCTGCTCCGAACTCGACACCTTTGACCGCTGGTACCGAGAACAATAGGTGCGCTATCTTGCTCTCGGCCGAGTCGAAGAAGGGCTCGCCCAAGCCCACTGCCACATTGTCAACTCGGCACTCAACAACACCTCCGACCGAGTCGCCATCGCGCATTGCCGCATCGATCACCTCGTCGAAACGACTCTCGTCTGCGCAGCCGCCAATCTCGGTGATGTTTGTTGCAAACTGCATCGACCCACCAAGCATACGCTTAGCCACCACGCCCGCAGCAACCAAACCGAGTGTCAGGCGACCCGAAAAGTGTCCACCTCCTCGTGGATCATTCGCACCACCAAATTTGCATTGCGCAACGCGGTCAGCGTGCGATGGTCGTGGCTGGCGCACAAGATTGGAGTAATCACCCGAGCGGGTATTGGTATTCTCGAACAGCACGGTCAGTGGCGCACCCGTAGTGTGCCCATCATAAACTCCCGACACAATTCGTGGCACGTCGGGCTCACGACGCGGGGTTGTGCCCCGGCGACCACTTGCACGACGAGCCAGATCCTCAGCGAAATCCTCCACCGACAGTTGAATACCCGCAGGTACCCCGTCGATGCTCACACCGACACACTCACCGTGCGACTCGCCCCAAATCGTTACTCGAAAGATAGTTCCGAAACTGTTCATACTTATTTGTATATATGTGAGGGCCGAAGCCCTCACACGCAGATTAATACTTCATTGCGATACCCGTGTAGCTCTGAGGCGAGAGAGCACGCAACTCCTCCTTGACGCTCTCCGACACGTCCAGACCCTCGATAAACTCGCGCATAGTCTGCTCGGTTACCTGCGAGTTGGTACGGGTCAGAGCCTTCAAAGCCTCGTAGGGCGACGGATACTCCTCACGACGCAAGATGGTCTGGATACCCTCGGCTACAACAGCCCAATTATCCTCCAAATCACGCTCGATAGCCGCGGTGTTGATCAACAACTTGTTCAGACCCTTCATAATCGAACGGAAAGCGATCATCGAGTGAGCCATCGGCACACCCACATTACGCAGTACTGTCGAGTCAGTCAGGTCGCGCTGCAAACGCGATACGGGCAGCTTTGCCGACAAGTGCTCAAAAATCGCACCTGCAATACCCAAGTTACCCTCAGCATTCTCGAAGTCGATCGGATTGACCTTATGGGGCATTGCCGACGAGCCAACCTCGCCCGCCTTAATGCGCTGCTTGAAATACTCCTCCGAAACGTAGGTCCAAATATCGCGGCAGAGGTCGATAAGAATCGTACCGATACGCTTCATTGCGTCGAACATAGCCGCCAAATTGTCGTAGTGCTCGATCTGAGTGGTGAACTGCGAACGGCACAGACCCAGCTTATTATCAACGAAATCGTTGGCAAATGCTACCCAATCAATCTCAGGGTACGCTGCATTGTGAGCATTGAAGTTACCCGTTGCACCACCGAACTTTGCAGGTGCGGGAACAGCCTTCAACTGTGCGATCTGGCGATCCAGACGCTCCACGAATACCATCATCTCCTTACCCAAACGGGTGGGCGACGCAGGCTGACCGTGGGTGCGAGCCAACATAGGCACCTCGCGCCACTCATCTGCCATAGCGTAGATACGATCACGCACCTCGCCCAGCAGCGGCAGGTAAGCCTCCGCAACAGCCTCAGCCAGCAACAGCGGCGTAGGGGTGTTATTGACGTCCTGCGAGGTAAGACCAAAGTGAACAAACTCCTTATGAGCCGACAGACCAAGCACGTCCATCTTCTCCTTGATCAGATACTCGACTGCCTTCACGTCGTGGTTGGTTGTACGCTCGATCTCCTTGACACGCAGGGCGTCCTCGATCGAGAAGTTGCGGTAGATGTCGCGCAGCTGCTCGAATTTCGAGCGGTCGATCGAAGCCAACTGAGGCAGAGGGATCTCGCACAGAGCGATATAGTATTCGATCTCGACGCGAACGCGGTAGCGGATCAGGGCATATTCCGAAAAGTAGTTCTCCAAAGGAGCCGACGCATCACGATAGCGACCATCGACGGGCGAAATGGCAGTAATCTTACTGAGTTCCATAGTTGTATTGTTCGTTTGTAATGTTTAGCGGTTTTGAAAGTACAAAATTAAGATAAAAAAGCGAGTTATAAAATTTAATCGAAAAAATATCGTTATATTTGCAGGTTGATTTACGATAATAGTTATTCGATAGTGGATTTTATTAACAAATTGATAGACTCTTTCGTGGCATTCGTGCGACGAAATCCTCTTGTGTTTCTGCTCCCATTACTCATCGCGTTGATGTCGCCACAATTGGTAGCGGGTGCGTTCAAGGCAATTATTTATGTAATTATGTTTTTCCTGATATTAATGTTGGCGATCGGTATCTATATGAGCTATCGTTTCAACCGCTTGCGCCAAGATGCCGAGCAAAAAATGCGCAACGCAACGGGCTCGTACCGCAACTATGGACACAACACCCAACAGCCTCGCGAGGGCGAAGTGAGCGTCCATCAGACCGAGCCGCAAGAGAAAAAGATCAACAAAGATGTGGGCGATTACGTTGATTTCGAGGATATCGGCCCCAAAAAGTAGTTCGAGGAGGAGAGTGCAGTTATGATGAAATTCTTTGAAACGCTCGGACGTTACTGCCTGCTGATGGGCAAGGTCTTCTCGCGTCCCGAAAAGTGGTCGATCTACCGCCACAGAATTATGTTCGAAATGGAGGCCCTAGGCTACAACTCGATCGGTATCGCTGCGATTATCTCGATCTTTATGGGTGCGGTGGTTACGTTGCAGATGGCAATAAACCTTGAAGAGCCATATATCCCACGCTCGCTCATCGGTTTTGCAACACGCGAAACGATGATCTTGGAGTTCTCATCAACGGTCGTGGCGTTGATTTTGGCGGGTAAGGTAGGTTCGAACATCGCCTCAGAGATTGGCACAATGCGCATCACCGAGCAGATTGACGCATTGGAGATTATGGGCGTCAATTCTGCCAGTTATCTAATTCTGCCAAAGGTGGTTGCAACGGTTATATTCTTCCCGTTGCTGACCATTTTGAGCATCCTGATCGGCATATTTGGTGGTTGGCTCGTGGCGGGTTTTACGGGAATTATGATGCCCGATGACTATATCGACGGCATTTTACTCGATTTCCGTCCATTCTCGATCGTCTATTCGCTGATTAAGATCTCGGTATTTGCCTATCTGATCACCTCGATTTCGGGTTTCTTCGGCTACTATGCGCAGGGCAACTCGCTCGAAGTGGGTCGCGCTTCGACTAAGGCGGTTGTGGTCAGCTCGATTGCAATTCTGGTATTCAACTTGATACTAACTCAGTTACTTCTTATCTGATGATACGTGGAGAAAATATCGTAAAAATTTTCGACGGCCGTCGCGTTTTGGACGACGTTTCGGTACTGTTCGATGCCGGCAAGACTAACCTAATCATCGGACGAAGCGGATCGGGTAAAACCGTATTGCTCAAAAGTTTGGTCGGTCTGCACGAGATCGACGAGGGCAATATCTACTTCGATGAACAGTGCTACACACAACTCGGATTCAAGGAGCGAAAGGCGGTACGCAAAGATATCGGAATGATCTTTCAAGGTGGCGCACTGCTCGACTCATCGACCGTCGAGGACAACGTGCGACTGCCGCTCGACCTATTCACCGAGCAGAGCCTCGAAGAGAAGATGGAGCGAGTGAATTTCTGCCTTAAACGAGTCAATCTGCCCAATGCCAACAAACTCTACCCCGCCGAATTGAGTGGAGGTATGATCAAACGTGTGGCCATCGCACGAGCGATTGTATTGAATCCCAAATATTTGTTCTGCGACGAGCCAAACTCGGGACTCGACCCGATGACCTCGATCGTAATCGACAACTTGATCAAGGAGATCACCGAAGAGTACAACATCACGACGATCGTCAACACCCACGATATGAACTCGGTGATGGAGATCGGTGAGAAGATCGTCTTCATTCACGAAGGCAAAAAATGGTGGGATGGCACCAAGCACGATATACTCCACAGCGACAATCGCGAGTTGAACGATTTTGTCTTTGCATCGGCAATGGCGAAGCGTGCCAAAGCCAATATGTAACGCACAACACTGCACCTCATTAAGTGGTCGAAACGTGCCCAAAACGTGGGGTATGAGATTTTTTTGACGGCGGTTAATTAAAAAAATTGAAAAATATTTGCATATTCTTTGTACAATATATATTTTTGCAGTTGTTAAAAAAATAACGGAAGTTTTAACCTAAAAAATAAATCAAAAATTATGGCACAGATTAAGATTGGTATCAACGGTTTCGGACGTATCGGCCGTATGGTATTCCGCGCTGCTTGCTCGCAGACCGAGAAGTATGACATTGTAGGTATTAACGACCTCTGCCCCGTAGATTACTTGGCATATATGCTGAAGTATGACACTATGCACGGTCAGTTCGATGGTACCATCGACTACGATACCGAGAAGAGCTTGCTGATCGTTAACGGCAAGGCTATCCGCGTAACCGCTGAGCGCAATCCCGAGGATTTGAAGTGGAACGAGGTTGAGGCTGAGTATGTAGTTGAGTCGACCGGTCTGTTCCTCACCGCTGAGAAGGCTGAGGCTCACATCAAGGCTGGTGCTAAGTACGTAGTTATGGCGGCTCCTGCTAAGGACAAGACCCCGATGTTCGTTTGCGGTGTTAACACCAACCCCTACGCTGGTCAGACCATCGTTTCGAACGCATCGTGCACCACTAACTGCTTGGCTCCTATCGCTAAGGTTTTGAACGACAACTGGGGTATCGCTGACGGTTTGATGACAACTGTTCACGCTACAACTGCAACTCAGAAGACTGTTGACGGTCCATCTTTGAAGGACTGGCGTGGTGGTCGTGCAGCTGCTGGTAACATCATCCCATCTTCTACAGGTGCTGCTAAGGCT
>JAZOMS010000042.1:0-5829 GCA_045654145.1 Alistipes sp.
AACATTGTTGGTTTAACCATCAGTTATTACTTCGAAATTCCACCGAGTGCAGTAATTATTTTTGTACTGACGCTCGCCCTCATAATCGTCAAACTGCTACCCGCACGTAGCAAAACTAAAATAGCAACGAGCCGATGAAAAAGATACATAAATTCATACTCAAATCATATTTGGGTCCGATGGTGCTCACCTTCTTGATCGTAATGTTTGTGCTGATGATGAACTTCGTTTGGCAGCACATCGACGAGTTGGTCGGAAAGGGTATCGACGGAGCAGTCATCATCGAATTGATGTGCTACGCAATGGCGGCAATGATCCCGATGGGTCTGCCCTTGGCTACGCTTTTTGCGGCAATTATGACGATGGGTAATTTGGGTGAAAACTACGAGTTGCTGGCGATGAAATCGGCAGGAATGTCGCTGATGCAGATTCTCAAACCGCTATTTGTGGTTGTATTCTTTGTAGCCGTGGGCAGTTTCTTCGCTGCCAACAATCTTGTTCCATACTCGAATAAAAAGATGTTCAGCATACTCTATGACATTCGACAACAGAAACAGGCAATCGAATTTCAGGATGGAGTATTCTTCAATGGCGTTGACAATCTGAGCATTCGAGTCGAGAGTCAAGATCCCGAAACACACTTGCTGCGCGATGTGCTGATCTATGATAATCGTAACAATAGTGGCAATATGACCACAATGGTGGCCGATTCGGGATATATCCGATTGTCAGATGATAAAAAATTCTTGCTCGTAACGCTCTACAATGGCGAATCGTACGAACAGACCCGCAACAATACGTGGTATGACAAGAGTACTCTGCGTCGTTCATTCTTTACTGAACAAAATGGCGCAATTCCCACTTCGGGATTTGACTTCGCACGTACGAATGCCGATATGTTCTCGTCGGGCAGAACCAAAAATATATCCGAGCTTGATCACTCGATCGATTCACTCGAACATCTCGTTACTGTAACAACCACACGCTCGTATGAGCCACTACTCAAAGAGCAGATTTTCCAAGAAGATGTCAGCATATTGCCCGTTCCCGATAGCCTGCAAGTGGATATTGACAAAGGTACATTCAAGGCAATTCTGTACGAAGATTCGATCGCAGCGCTCGACATCTATGAGCGTAAAAATCTTTGGGCTCAGGCTCGTAGCGCAGCTGCCTCATCGCGAGCATCATTCACGTGGGACGAGGCATCGAGCAAGGAGGCTATCAACCAATTGAACATCAGCAAGGTAGAGTGGCACCGTAAGATATCGTTGCCCGTTTCGATTTTGATCTTCTTTGCGATTGGAGCTGCATTGGGTGCGATCATTCGAAAGGGTGGTCTGGGTATGCCTATCGTGATTTCGGTGGTCTTCTTCGTGATCTACTACATTATCAGTACGTCGGGCGAGAAGATCGCCAAGGAGGGTACGTGGAGCGCAACTGCAGGTATGTGGCTTTCGACCTTCATACTCGGACCGTTGGCAGCTTTTCTGATCTATAAAGCAACCAATGATTCTAATCTGCTCAATGTAGAGTGGTACTACAATCACGTCAAAAAGTTTGTCGATCCCGTTAAGGATAGATTGGCTCCAATATTCGCAAAACTCAAACCGAAGAAACGTAATAAATAGTCAAGTAAAGATGAATGCCAAGGATTTACGTATAGTTTTTATGGGCACGCCCGAGTTCGCCGTAACCTCGCTCCGCGCACTGGTCGAGGGCGGATACAATATTGTAGGCGTCGTAACCACACCTGATAAACCCGCTGGTCGCGGTCAGAAGATACAACAGAGCCATGTTAAGCAGTATGCCGTCGAGCAGGGGCTGCCCGTACTGCAACCCGTCAAGTTGCGCGATCCCGAATTTCAGGCAGCATTGGAGACTCTCGCTCCCGATCTGGGCATTGTGATAGCATTCCGTATGTTGCCCGAGACCGTTTGGTCGTTGCCTCGTTTAGGTACGTTCAATCTGCACGCCTCGTTGTTGCCGCAATATCGTGGTGCTGCACCCATAAATTGGGCCATCATCAATGGTGAAAAAGAGACGGGTGTAACCACATTTTTGCTTAATCATCAGATAGATACAGGCGATATTATTGGTCAGGAGCGTTGCCCGATTCTACCCGAAGACAACATCGGTACGCTCTACGACAAACTGATGGGGATCGGTAGTGGCTTGGTGCTCGAAACGGTCGAAAAGATAGCCAATGGTAATATCACTCCAATCGCCCAGAGCCACATTCCCGACTCGGAACTGAAACCAGCACCAAAGATTTTCAAGGAGGATTGCCTTGTTGATTGGTCGATGGAGGGCAAGCGCATTGTCGATTTTGTGCGAGGTTTAGCGCCATATCCCGCTGCGTGGAGCCGAATGTATAAAGAGGGTACAGAGGTTGGATCGGCAAAGATTTTCAACGTACAATTCACAGCCGCAGAGCACGGAGCAAAAATTGGCGATGTGCGCACTGATGGTCGTTCGAAACTCGAAGTGGCGTGCAAGGATGGCTGGATCGCACTCGAAGAGTTGCAGTTGGCAGGTAAGCGACGAATGGCAATACGCGATCTGCTGTTAGGGTTGCGTGATGCTGCTGATTACTGCTTCACCTCTAAATAGTCCGAGCAAGAAGATGAAGCAGAATAGCCCATCGGTGATAGTTTCGTTTGTGCCGATTGCCGTCCTCGTCATATTGCTCTACACCGTGATCAGAGCCTTCGGTAGCGACTCATTGGCAGGTGGTAGCCAAGTGTCGTTATTGGCAGCAAGTGCCGTCTGCGTAGCTATCGCAATGCTGCGTTATGGCGTTAAGTGGCAGACACTCGAAGAGGCCATCTCGAAGAATATTTACAGCGTTGGTGCAGCCATCATTATGTTGCTATTGATCGGTGCAATTGCTGGCTCGTGGATGGTGAGTGGAGTAGTGCCATCGCTCATCTGCTATGGCTTGGAGATTATGCATCCAAAACTCTTCTTGGTGTCGTGTTGTGCTATCTCTGCCGTGGTGTCGGTAATGACGGGTAGCTCTTGGACTACGATTGCAACAATCGGCGTAGCTTTGATAGGTATCGGTCAAGCGCAAGGATTCGACGAAGGGTGGATTGCAGGAGCCATCATCTCAGGTGCCTATTTTGGTGATAAGATCTCTCCCTTGTCGGATACAACGGTATTGGCGTCTTCGTCGGCCGAAACTCCACTGTTTACCCATATTCGCTATATGATGATCACAACCGTGCCTTCGTTCTGCATTGCGTTGTTGGTCTTTACGGTGGTTGGCTTTACGCACGAAATCAGCGATCCAACTCAGATAGCTCAGTTCTCGGCATCGCTACGGTCAACGTTTAATATCACGCCGTGGTTACTGATCGTGCCATTATTTACGCTTTTGCTCATCATACGCAAACTTCCTGCGCTGATTACACTCTTTGCATCGTGTTTGCTGGCGGGCATCTTCCTTTGTGTATTCCAACCCGAAGTACTGCACGAAATTTCGGGTGGTGAGGGCTTTATCTGTGCATTCAGAGGTGTAATGCAGAGTTACTATGGTTCGACTGCTATCGAAACAGGTAATGAGGCTCTTAATGAGTTGGTTGCGACCAATGGTATGGCTGGTATGCTGCATACGGTTTGGTTGATCGTATGTGCAATGTGTTTCGGTGGCGTAATGGCAGGTAGCGGAATGCTGGCCAATATTACTGCATTCTTCTTGCGGTTTGTACGTCGAACGGTGTCGATCGTGGCATCTACTGTTGGTGCAGGTCTGTTCTGCAATATGTGTACGGGCGACCAATATCTATCGATCATCCTCTCGTCAAATCTGTTCAAGGAACTGTATCACAAGCAGGGGCTCGAACCACAACTACTTAGCCGTTCGGTTGAAGATTCGGCTACGGTCTGCTCGGTGCTGATCCCGTGGAACTCGTGCGGTATGACCCAATCGACGGTGCTTGGCGTTTCGACCTTTGTCTATTTTCCCTATTGCATTTTCAATCTAATCAGCCCTGTAATGTCCATTCTCATTGCGGCTATTGGCTATAAGATTGTCAAACAGCAACCATCAGCCGCAACCGAATAATGCGCTTTATTGCGACCATAGCAGCCACGATGATGGCGATTTTCGTTGCGACGGCACAACGACCACCCGTCGTGATGTTCTATAACGTTGAGTCGCTCTATGACACTATTCCATCACTCTTCTATAACGATAAAGATTATACTCCCAAGGGCACATTGCGCTGGAATAGCGGTCGTTATCGCAACAAGTTGCATTCGTTGGCTGGTGTCATCGATTCGGTGTCAGCCGAGATTGTTGCATTGGCTGAGGTCGAAAACGAGGGTGTTGTACGCGATCTTGTTGTAACGCTCGATACCGACTATAACTATATACACCGCACGTCGAACGATTCACGCGGTATGGATCTGGCTCTACTATACAAAGGGGATAGTTTCTTTCCCGAACAAATTCGGTCGGTCGAGTCGGGGTTTCGTCGTGAGTTCCTATACGTACAAGGAAAATTGAGTGGCGAACGCATTGATCTGATAGTTTGCCACCTACCTTCACAACTTGGTCTTCGAGAGAATCGCCTGCGAGCACAACGACGCTTGTCCTCGTTTGTCGATTCATTGCACCGAGCCGATGCCAATGCCCGCATAGTGGTTGCCGGCGACTTCAACGATACGCCAAGTATTGTAATGAAACGCAATATTATGCCTACGTGGAGCTATCCGCTGCTGCTCGAAGCTGAACGTCGAGGAGAGGGCACGATAGTCTATGACGGAAGGTGGTTTATGTACGATAATTTTTGGATCGACCAGCAGTTATTTCCGTCAGCCCGTGCGCAAGTATATATCCGTCGTGATTTGATTACTACCTATGATGGCGTGCGCCCGCTTCGCACCTTCACCTCGCGCGCCTACACCGCTGGTCCAAGCGATCACCTCCCCATTGTATTACATCTGTATTAAATAGATGATATAAAAAAGGCTGCGCCTGAAAATTTGCGCAGCCTTTTTTGTGAGTTGTAGAGTAGGATGATGCTATTTCTCCAACGCCAACGCCAACACTTCGTCGTTCGAACGGACGTAGTGGAAGGTCAGACCTTCGATGTAGTCGGGCTTGATCTCGGCAACATCCTTGCGGTTGTCCTCGCAGAGAATCAGTGTGTTGATGCCTGCTCGCTTTGCCGCAAGAATCTTCTCCTTGATGCCACCTACGGGCATAACGCGACCACGCAGGGTGGTTTCACCCGTCATCGCAATGCGCTCGTTCACCTTGCGACCCGTATATGTGGAAACGATCGAAGTTACCATCGTGATGCCTGCGCTGGGGCCATCCTTTGGGATTGCGCCCTCAGGAACGTGAATGTTGAGGTCGAACTTTTCGAACTTTTCACGGTCGATGCCCAGCTCCTCAAAGTGCGCCATCACCCACTCGTGAGCGATTGTCGCCGACTCCTTCATCACCTCGCCAAGGTTACCCGTTAGATTCAACTTGCCCTTACCAGGGGTCAAGATCGACTCGACATAGAGGATGTCGCCACCAACCTCGGTCCACGCCAGACCTGTGACGATGCCGACCATACCGCCGATCTCGTACTGATCCTGACGGAATTTGGGCATACCGAGGATCTTCTCGACATCGGTGGCCGTGATCTCAGTCTCGAACTGCTCACTGAAACCGATCTGCTTGGCGCGGTATCGTGCAATTTTTGCGATATGCTTGTCGAGTGAGCGAACGCCCATCTCGCGCGTGTACTCCGATACAATCTTCTCCAACAGCTCCTTGCTGAAAGTCATATCCACGACCTTCAAACCGTGAGCTTCGCACTCCTTCGGAAC
>JAZOMS010000043.1:0-5581 GCA_045654145.1 Alistipes sp.
GAGCCCCTCCTGCGATGTCGCCAGACCCTCAAACTTGGGAGGCTCGCGGTGGATCGATGCCGCACCCTGGTGAACGAGCGCGCGCATACCGTCGATCTCCATTCCCGTTACATTCATCAGACGCCCCTTGATCTGATCGCCAATGGGCATCGATATCGGCGAGCCGAGCGACTCGACAACCATACCACGACGCAGACCGTCGGTCGAATCCATCGCTACGGTACGCACCGTACGCTCACCGACGTGCTGCTGTACCTCGATTACAAGGTCAGTCGTTCCGTCGCGCTTGACCAACAACGCCTCGTGGATTGCTGGCAATTCGCGATTTTGCCCATCTGTCGGAAAATGAACATCGACCACAGGGCCGATAATCTGGGAAATATAACCCGTCATAATATCTCAAATTATTACTTTTCTCTTCATCTTTTGGTAAAAATCGTGCTCTGAGCCACCTCTACCCCCTATTTCGCACTTTCGCCACTACGAAATAGGCGCACGATCCGCAACAAAAATAGCAATTTTTTCTTAAATTCAAAACTTTCACCCATCAAATCACCCTCATTCATTTCGCAACACACCTCGGCACTCCCCCCCCAAAAAAAGAGGCCATCCCCACCCGAAGCCGAGGATCGCAATTAATTAAGTTTCCCTAATGGGTATGGATTTTTACTCCCAACCCGGGTTATTAGGTGCCAAGTTAGGATTGAGCTGAATCTGACCCGAAGGAATCGGCTCCAAATAATTCTTGCTCTCATCAAATGTACGCGAATACTCAGGCGACAACGTGCGAGTATAGATCGTACCATCAGCAGCAGTGTACCAGAAGAGGTCTGTCACGAGCTTGGTCATATCAACATCCTTGTACAGGTTCTCGGTAGCGTGAGCAGCATAGAAAGCCTCAATAGCAGCCTTCGATGCACCAATGCAACCATCGGGATTGAACGAGTTGTCCAACAACTTACCCATTTTCCAACGATAGATATCAGCCTTACGGAAGCCATCGCACATCAACTCGTTACGGCGCTCACGACGGATCTCCCACAATAAGTTGCTAACGTTGAACTTGTTAGCGGGATCCTTCTCGATAGTAACACCATTAACCTTTGCGTCATTACCCGATACCTCCAAAGCGGGGATATTACCGTGGTTCTTACGCAAGATGTTAACCGACTTATTCAAGTCAGCAGTTGTGATACCACCAAGTTCAGCGCAAGCCTCAGCATAGTTCAACAGCACCTCACCATAGGTAAAGATAGGAGCATCAGTGTCGTTGTAAGGAGCGTTCCAAGTGGTTTTACCATAGTCGTTCCAATCAACGAACTTGTTGGTCCAGTAACCAGTGGTCGAGTTGATACCCTCCTCGTAGTTCAGACCCGAAGGTGCGATAACGGTAGGGCAAGCAATCTGCGACAGACGAGCATCACGGTTAGCAAATACACCCTCAACGGTGCTATCGTCATAACCCAGCTCCGACTGATAAACGGGCAGACCATCGCTCATTACGAACGACTCAACTGCACTCTTAGTCAAGCCCCAAGTCTTCGACGACGAGCAAGACCAACCCTGCATAGCGTGAGCCAACTTAACGGTACCATACTCATAAACCTTGAAGAGAATCATCTCAGGGTTACCTACGAGGCTCTTCGAAACGTAGTTAGCCTTGTAGTTACCGATAGGATACTCATCAGTACCAGCTGCCTTCTCGTTGAAAGCGGTGATCGAGTAGTTACCCGAGTTCATTACCTCCAAAGCAGCGTTCTTAGCGATAGTGTAGAACTCGTTAGCAGCAGTGGTGTTGTTCTCCTGATACTTCTGCCAAGCAGCCTCATAAAGAGCTGCACGCGACAGCAGTGCCCAAGCACACATATTGTTAACAGTGTTGTTCGTAGTGTAACGCATCTTCTCACCTGCAAACTGCAAGTCTGCGCATACGTTCTTCATAACCTCATAACGATCGGTACGGGGCTGAGCCATAGCCTCAGCATCGTCGATATCGATCTCAGTATCAACCCAAGGCACATCACCGTAGGTCTGAACGAGGGCAAAGTGCTGGAATGCACGGAAGAAACGAGCGAAACCTTCCCAATGTGCAGCGTCTGCCTCCGAAAGACCCTCAATCTTAGCGATACGATTGATCATAATGTTAGCACGACGAATCTCAACATAGGGATTCGACCAAGAACCCGACGAAGTAGGAACGCTTACAGTAGGGATCGAGAACGACTCCGAGTTGTAGTCATCACTCATCGAGAAGTTGTGATACTGTCCCTTGCTCCAACCCGCACCGTAAGCCGAGAAGTTATCATAGAAAAGGTTGCCATAAGTTTCCAACGATGTAGCCGACACCCAATAGTTCTCATCGGTGAACTGGTCCTGAGGCATCTCGTTCAGGTACCCCTCGCAAGATACCAAAGTCATCGATGCGATGGCAAATACAATAGCTAAAAATTTATTTTTCATATTATTTCCTCCTTATTTATATTAGAACGAAATCTGCAAACCGCACGACCAAGTGCGATAGTTAGGCTGGGTACGACCTGCGAAATCGACGTCAATACCACCTGTTGCATACCAACCGCCGACGGTCTCGGGGTCCATAATACCGTCCATATTGTCAAATGTGAAGGGGTTCTGGACGCTTACATAGAAACGAGCCTTCTGGATATAAGCCTTCTTGGTCCATTTCTGAGGAAGAGTATAACCAAGGGTAATATTCTTTACACGCAGGTAAGACAGGTCTACCAAGTACTTAGTCTGCGGGTAGTAGTTATTACAGCCGTAGTACAGAGGAATACCGTTGATAGTCTGCTCATACTGACCCCAATAGGGACGAGGATACTTCGCATTGGGATTCTCCGGAGTGTAGTAATCCATCTGATAGTCGAACAACGACATCTGAGTACCATCTACGAAGGGCAAGAACAACGATGAGATGGTCCACATATCGCGCTTACCAACGCCCTGCAACAGGAACTCGAAATCAAGACCCTTCCACTGCAAACCAGCACGCAACGAATACTCGTAGCGAGGAGTGGTGTTACCGATACGAATCAAGTCGCCGTGATCGTCGATAGTACCAGCCTTCGAGCTTACAACGCCATCACCGTCGAGGTCAGCATACATAATGTCGCCCTCGCCATACTTGAACGACTTCTTCTGCAAATTACCCTGGTACTCGTAGATCGTCTTAGTACCCTGAGCAGTCTGAACGCCGTTAGCAACGTGATCTGCTGTGAAGTAACCTACGGTCTCAAAGCCCCAAAGCTCACCCAGCTCCTTACCTTCATAGTTGCTGGTCAGCGAACCGGTAGTCGAGGTAAACTTGGTAATCTTAGCTTTGCTGTCTGCCAAAGTAGCGGTAGCGTAGATACGGAAGTCCTTGTTGAACGAGTGAGCGTAGTCGATCTGCAACTCCCAACCGCGCGAGCGAAGGTTACCAGTGTTCTCCTTAGGCAGCGAGGGGAAACCACCCACTGCGGGAACCTGGTTACGAGCGATCAACATACCAACGTTCTCACGCTGGAACCAGTCGAATACAAAATTCAGGTCGCCATTGAAGAAACCCAGATCAACACCAACGTCGATGGTATTAATGCGCTCCCACTGCATCTTGGTACCTACAACCGACGGCATATCCATTGCCGACAGGAAGTTACCACTCGCATCAATCCAATCTGCCGAGCTATCGCCGATGGTCGATACGAACTGATACCAGTTCGAACCGATCGACTGGTTACCAATCGAACCATACGATGCACGGAACTTCAAGTTGCTGATCACCTTCTGATCCTTCATAAAGGGCTCCTCTGACATACGATAACCGATCGAAGCCGAGGGGAAGAACGCCCACTTATCACCAACCTTAAACTGCGACGAGCCGTCATAACGTCCATTCAACTCGAGCAACCACTTCTCTTTCCAGTTGTAGTTGATACGAGCGAAGAAACCTGCCGACGACATCTTCTTCAAAGTTTCATCGACGTAAGCCTTACCACTTGCATTCTCGGTCATATTCAGCGTAGGAATATTCGGCGAGTAGAGCAAGTCCGAACGCAGATAATTGCTATTGTAGGTCAAGTCCTCTGCATTGAAACCGAGCTTAACTGCCAAGTTGTGATCGTTGCAGAAATCAACATTGTAGTCAAAGTATGCATTAACGGTATTTGATCTCTTTTTGAGCCAAGTGTTCTCTAAACGGTCATTGTTACGAACAGCAGCCTTAGGCGACCAAGCCGACCACCAGTTTGCAGCGTACTCAGGCTGCTCGATGCCCTTCTGAACATAGTTCAACTGACCACGAGTGTAATCACCGTAGAAGCTCAGGCCCTTAGCGATGTCGATCTTAACGTTTGCGCCGATACGCGTATAGTCGTCCTGCGACTTCCAAGTAGGAGCGTATGCGATGAAAGCGTTACCGTGGCGGAAGTACAGACCCTTACCACTTTCAGCCTTAGCAGCGTTTGCCGCACTAACATCAGATGCGCAACCACCGTCCGAAATACCATAGGGGAAGAATGTCGGGAATCGCATATTGTAGTAGATCATACCACCCGAACTTGCCGAATGAGCATAACCGCGCGGGAACTTCAACATCTTCTCAGTGTACATAACCTTAGTACCAACATTCAACCACTTGTAGAGCTGAGTGTTAGTCGAGATGTTAGCAGTTACACGCTGCAAGTAGTGCTCCTGAGCCTTCTTGAACATACCATCCTGCTTGTTGTAGCTGAGCGAGATGTTGTAGTTAGTCTTACCCGAGTTACCTGCGATCGAGAAGTTGTGGTTGTGCTGGAAAGCAGCATCCTTATACATCTCCTTATTAGGATCGCTCACGCGGTAGAATTGTGCGATACCTGATGCGGTGTACTCATAGTCGCGACCATAAACATACTCCTCGCCCAAAGTACCTGCGCGGTAATCGTCGAGGTAGTTGTCCAACCAATTCTTAACTTTGGGAAGCAGGTCCTTGTAGTACATACCGAACGCCTCAATGTCAGCACCGTTCACGTTCTTCTGACCTACAATAGCAGCCTCCATCTCATCGAGTACACTGTAACCAGTGTTATAACGAGGAAGGTTGATAGGCTGGTTCCAAGCGAAATTAGCCGAGTACGAGATGCGAACGTTGTCCTTCAACTCGCTACCGTCCTTGCTGGTGATCAATACAACACCAAACGCAGCGCGGGTACCGTAGATCGAAGCCGAAGCAGCATCTTTCAGAACCGAGATGTTAGCAATGTTGTCAGGGTTAACGAACGAGATGTCATCAATCTCAACACCGTCCAACAGGATCAGGGGCTTGTTAGCACCATTCAACGAACCTGTACCGCGAATCTTGATCGATGCCGACTCACCAAGGTCACCCGAACTGAACGCAATGTTCAGACCCGGAACAGTACCCTGCAAACCCTTCGAAATGTCAGCAATAGGCTTGCTGCCAAAGGTCTTGTCAACGTCAACCGACGATACTGCACCGGTCAAGTTAGCCTTCTTCTGAGTACCGAAACCTACGACAACAACGTCGTCGATGGTCTGCGAGTCGTCTGCCAAGGTTACGATCATACCGTCGTAAGCCTTAACA
>JAZOMS010000044.1:0-6129 GCA_045654145.1 Alistipes sp.
TGAGCAGCTCGGCATCCTCGCTCACCTCGACGCCATCCGTGCCCCAAACGATGCGCATTGAGCGGCGGCCGTCGACCTTCACTTCGCGCACCTGCTTGTTGCATTTGATCTCCAAAACGTCGTCGGCATTGAGCGTGCTGAATCCGAAACGCCCCTGCTTGTCGGCATTGGTTGCCAAATCAGTTCCCTTGATCGAGAGCTGGGCCTTCAAGCCCTTGCCATTGGGAGCAACGATCTGCCCGTTGAAGGGCGTGGGTTGCTGTGCGTAGAGTGCGACCGACGCAATGAGCGCAATGGTCGCAAGTAAAAACCTTTTCATCGTCTATTCGTTATAAGTTAATACATTAAGGAATTACCTCCTGCTCGTGCAACCATTTGAGCATCTCGGGCAGACTCTCATTCGACGGCTCGGCAGTCATCACTTTGAGCGAGATGTGGTTACCCATACCGTTGAGGATCTCGAATTGGAAATCGGGATTGTTCACGTAGTCCACCGTCGGTGGGGTCTTGCCATCGAACAGTGCGATCGCCTCGGCGGTCATCGCCTCCAATTTGAGCAGCCACGGACGGATGTCGCCATAGAACAGACGGTCGCTCTCGTTGTCCGCATCCTTCATCTTTTTCAACTCGATGCAGGCCTCGTGAATTGCACGCAACTCTTCGAGCAGAGCCTGATGGTCGGGCTTGCCACGGCGGATCGAGAGTTTGTAACGCTCGAAGAGGTAGGTCAGTCCGTCCGAATCGAAGTAACGCAGATAGGGCGCAGCCTTACGCAGTGCCACGGCACGCTCCTTGCCCACAACGGCGGGCAGCGATGCCTCCCAACTCTTGTCGTTGTTGAAAGCGTCGTTGTTCCACGCATAGTCGGCGACGCTGAACAGCGGAATCTTCGACGCTGCACCCTGCTGCATCGGGTTGATGATCAATGTATTTGTGCCGTTCAGTGTGCTCTCCACGCGGGCGAGATTGTCGATGTGCGACTCGTCGCGGAAGTTGGTGTACATATCCATAATGAAGAGCTTGGTGAAGTCGGCGTCGTTGCAGGCATAGTTCCACCACCAGCTTACGTTGCGACCCAGATACTGCTTAACGTGTGCGATATCCTTGTTGCTCGGCACCGACCATACGTTACGACCCGTGATGTAGATCTCGATCTTGGGGTCGGTCTTCGAGAGTGAGTTGAAGAATTGCTTTGTGCCCTCGGGAGTGCTCCACGAGTAGCAGTAGAGCTGTGGCACGTAGTGCAGAGGTTTGACACGATCGAGGGCGTTTGTATTTGCACTGTTCCAGCGAGCGTCGATACGCTTTTGCAGTTCGTCTATATTGCGGGCGCAGATCTCCATCTCCTCGACCTCGGTGGGTACGCCCACGTCATCGACAAAGACGCCAAACTGACGAACGCCTAACGAGTGCATACTCTCGAATTTGGTCATAATTTTGCTGAGCACCTCCTCGTTGTCGGCCTTGGCGAAGGCACGTCCGGGGTGGATTGCCCAGATGAAATTGACTTTGGTTGCGTGGGCAACGTCGGTGATCTCGCGCATCATATCCTGCGTGAGGAAGCCGATACGCTTCTGGTGCTCAGTGATTTCGGTGGGGTAGGGCTCGCTCCAATAGCGCGAGTGGTACTCGTCCGACTTGGCGCCATACATATATGTATTCATCTTGTAACGAGCCATAAAGCGGAACAGGTCCTTGGTTACCTCGGCCGAATAGGGCACACCGTAGTAACCCTCGATCACGCCACGGTACTCGATGTCGGCATAGTCCTCAATCAGCACCGATTGCAGATCGCTTGTGCCCTGATCCAACATCTGTTCGAGCGATGCCAAACCGCAGAAGACAGCGTCGGTGTGCTCACCCAAGATAACCACCTGAGCAGCCCCCTTGTCGGGAGTCATCACGAGCAGATGGCGGTCGAACTTACCCTCGATCGAGAGCACCGAGCGGTCGAGACACAGAGCCTCCACGCGACGGTCGGCAACGCCCTTTGCGCCTGCAACGCCGAGCAACAGATTCGACCCCTTCTTGGCGATCGAGCGGGTGAAGACGGGCTTCAATCCGTGCTCGGTGAGCACTTGACGGGCGCGGTCGATTGTCGGCTGATCAATCATCTGATCGACAACGACATTCACTTCGGACGTGAACGACGCCTTGCCATCGAATGCGTATTGATTCTGCGGGGTGGGGTAGATCGGATAGATATTGTGCGCGCCTGCAACCAGAGCCGCGAGCGAACACATCACGAGTGTCAGTGCTTTTTTCATAGTAGTGGTCGATAGTTTTTAGATTGTTTAATTTTGACAAATTTAACGAAATTTTCGGGATTTTCAACGCTTTTGACCAATCTCTCGCCCAATTGAGCACTTTTCGTTGCACGTGAGGTGTTGGAAATTGGCGCAGGATTGTTAATTTTGTAGTTGCGAAACGAAAAAACTAGAATCAATATGAAACTCGAAAATGTCTATAACCTCTCGGTCGAGCAGCTCACCGAGCAACTTTCGACCGATGCTGTGCGTGGTCTTTCGGCTGAGGAGGCGGCCGAACGTCTGGCTCGCGACGGATATAACGAATTCCGCAAAACGAAACACACCTCGCTCCTTGTCAAGTTTCTCGCGCAGTTCAAGAGCTTTATGATCTTGGTGCTGATTGCGGCGGCAGTGATCTCGGGCGTTGTTGGTGTTTTGGAGGGCGAGGGCTTTACCGATGCCATCATCATTATGGTCATTGTGGTGCTCAACGCCATTATCGGTGTGGCGCAGGAGGCGAAGGCCGAGAAGTCGCTCGATGCGCTTGAAAAGATGGCGGCGCCCCACTGTAAGGTGGTACGTGGGGGTGAGGTGCAGGTGATCGAATCGCGCGAGTTGGTCGTTGGCGATGTGGTCGAGATCGAGACAGGCGACAGCGTGCCTGCCGATATGCGTCTTACTGAGTCGGTCAATTTGAAGATTCAGGAGGCGGCCCTGACAGGTGAGTCGCTACCCGTTGAGAAGCAGATTGCTACGATCGAGGGTGAGGCTCCGATTGGCGACCGCACCAATATGGCTTTCGCCTCGTGTTCGGTTACTTATGGTCGTGGTCGTGGTGTGGTTACAGCTGTGGGCGAGAGCTCGGAGGTGGGCAAGATCGCCTCGATGATCCAATCTGTGCCCGAAACCAAAACCCCGATGCAGGAGCGTCTGGATCAGCTGGGCAAGTATCTGGCTGTGGCGGCGTTGGTGATCTGTGTGCTGATCTTTGTGGTGGGTGTGTTGTATGGCAACGACCTGATGACGATGTTTATGACGGCGGTGAGCTTGGCTGCGGCGGCGATTCCCGAGGGCCTGCCTGCTGTCTCGACCATCGTGTTGGCTATCGGTGTACAACGTCTGGCCAAGAAGAATGCCATCATCCGCAATCTGCCCTCGGTCGAGACGCTGGGTAGCACGACCGTGATCTGCTCGGATAAGACGGGCACGTTGACCCAAAACCGAATGACCGTAACCCATATCTATACCGACAATGTGCTGGTGGCTGACGATGTTGTTGATACCGATGCTGAGCGACTGCTGGTGCGTATAGCCAACCTCGCAAATGATGGCAAATTGAGTCGCGAGGGCGACCGAGTGCAGACACTCGGCGACCCGACCGAAACCGCTCTGCTCGACTTGGGCTTGAAGTGGGGTTTCCAGAAGGATAAGCTCGATGCCGAGGCTCCACGTGCGGGCGAGATCCCGTTCGACTCGGAGCGAAAACTGATGACGACGATCCACCGCGATCCCGTCTCGGGTCGCCTTATGGTGGCTGTCAAAGGTGCGATGGACGAGTTGCTGGCTTGTTGTACACATATCCACGTGCGAGGTGAGGAGCGTGAGCTGACCGACGAAGATCGTGAGCGCCTGAACGAGGCCTACCTCGATATGGGTGGTCGCGCGTTGCGTGTGCTGGCGATGGGCTATAAATATATTGATACGTTGCCCGCAGTGGTCGAGCCTGCGACCGTAGAGTGCGAGCTGACCTTCGTTGGTATGGTGGGTATGATCGACCCGCCACGTGAAGAGGTCAAGGCGGCTGTGGCTGAGTGCCGTGCGGCAGGCATCCGCCCCGTGATGATCACGGGCGACCACCGCATTACGGCAACTGCCATTGCACGTTCGCTGGGTATTATGGATGACGACAATACGGTGCATACGGGTGTTGAGGTCGAGGCTATGTCGGACGACGAGCTGCGAGCAACAGCCGAGAAGGCAGCAGTCTTTGCCCGTGTGGCTCCCGAGCATAAGGTGCGCATCGTGCGTGCGTTTCAGGAGCGCCGCAATGTGGTGGCAATGACGGGCGATGGTGTGAATGACGCTCCGGCATTGAAGTTGGCTGATATTGGTGTGGCGATGGGCATCACGGGTACGGATGTGTCGAAGGAGGCAGCCGATGTGATCCTAACGGATGATAACTTTGCGACGATCGTCAGCTCGGTTTCGGAGGGGCGTCGAATTTACGATAACCTGATGAAGTCGATCCAATTTATGCTCTCGACCAACCTGGGCGAGATTTTGGTGCTCTTCACGGCGGTGATTTGCAATATGGTAACTCCGCTGTTGCCGATCCACATCCTCTGGATCAATCTTGTAACCGACTCGCTACCCGCCTTGGCGCTGAGTGTCGATCCCGCGGCGCGAGGCATTATGCGTCGCCGTCCGATCGATCCCGATCAGGGAATCCTGACGCGTGGCTTCGTTGTGCGCATCGTGTTGCAGAGTGTGCTGATCACGGCTTTGGTGCTCACGGCCTACAATATCGGTCTGCGAGTGTCGGTCGATGTGGCTCGCACGATGACCTTTGCGGTGCTGGCATTCTCGCAGATGACGCTCATATTCAGTATACGCTCGGGTAAGGAGAACGCCTTTGCAACGCTCTTCTCGAATGGTCTGCTGTGGGGTGCAATACTGTTGGTAGTGGTGTTGATGCTCGCGGTGATGTTGATCCCCGCCTTGCAGTCGATCTTCCACGTGGTGTCGCTCACGGGCGAGCAGTGGTTGTGGGTCGGCGGTCTGTCGCTGTCGGCATTTGTGGTGAGCGAGATCGTCAAACTATTTGTGCGCAAGTAGTGCCAACAAAACATATTACGTAGCATTTCGCCTGTCGGCCGAGGGTCGATGGGCGAAATTTTATGGGGCAAAGCGTTGGATTTTTCCCTAAAAAATTGTATCTTTATCCCCAAAGTCTTTGCGCTATGTCGAAAGTCATCACAAAACGAGCTGCGTGGTTGGTGCTCGCACTGAGTGCCTCATTGGTCGTTGCTGCAACTCTGCAAGTGGCTTTCGGGCAATTCCCCGTGGCAATGGCGCGTTTCCCGTTGAATGTTATCCTGCTGGTGTTGTGGCTTGTGGTGCTCGTCGATCTGTATCGTCGCTGTGAGCGTTCGCATGTGGCGCAAGTGCTTCTTTCGCAGACGGCTACGGTGCTCTCGCTGGTGCTGATGGCGGCGATGGGTGTGGCTCTCGGAGTGCAACGTGAGCCCGCATCGACAGCGTGGCCGACGGTGGTGGCGCTGCTGTTTGTGCTGTCGCATCTGACGCTCGTTACGCTACGTGGTTGGCGCAATGGGCAGGGGGTGAGGTGGCGATTTATGGTCAATCACGCAGGTCTGTGGTTGGCTTTGGTAGCTGGATTTTGGGGTGCGCCCGACCGTGAGCAGGTGCGTGCGGTGGTGGTGCGCGAGGCGACGACACGCGAGGCGTTCGATATGGAAGGCCGCACCACAATGCTCGATTGTGAATTCCAACTCATTGATTTCAAGATAGACTATTACGACGAGGGGCCGCCCTCGATGTATGAGGCTGAGGTGGCGGTCGATGGCAAGCCCGTTGTGCTGCGGGTCAATCATCCTCATCGTCGCACGTGGAGCGAGATGATCTACCTCGTCAGTTACGATATGGAGAGCCCCCACGAGGCGCGTTATTGCATCGTCGAGGTGGTGCGCGAGCCGTGGCGATGGCTTACGGTGGTGGGTATCGTGATGCTCATCGTGGGTGCGGTGATGATGTTCGCACGTGGACCGAGAAAGGAGGGTGAGCGATGATTGTTGGCTGGACTCTTTTCGTGTGGTTTGCCGTGGCGGCAATGGCACTCTCGGCTGTGGCGGCTGTGGTG
>JAZOMS010000045.1:0-3422 GCA_045654145.1 Alistipes sp.
GCCGGCTCAATCTGCTCTGTGGCGAAGTACGCGACTACTGTTGGATTAATCACGGTAGGGATTTCCACTTCTGTCGGTGGTGTATCTGTTACGGATCGTCCTGCCAGCAGCGCAATTTGATAAGCAGCTGCCACATCTCCTGCGTGGCGTACGGCAAGATCGAAAAACGTTTGACCATCTAATACTCTAACTTTCATAATGCGCATCGATTAGAAGGTTATCCGTATATTTTACCTCGACAACTTTTTGACCATCACCGCGAAGCTGCGAGCAGATCTCCGCGATAAGTGCACTGGTGTCGTCATCGCGCAAGAAGCGCATAGCACCGGCGCCAGTGGTTGGCCAGGCTTTGAACTCACCTGCTGCGGCTACTGTCAGCAGTGCCTGGTTCTGCGAGGTGATGTCGTCCATCGCCAAACCTTCGATGATGCGGTCCTGCGCATCTCGCTTGATATTCACTCGCAGATCGGGCGTGAGCATTATGCCGTATGACTTATTCATTAGTGCTTGATCTTTGTATCTTCAAGGGCATCACGATTCGTATCAGGTAGCGAGCTGGATGCCCACGTGCTCGCTAATGCTTTAAGTTTAGCACCGCCGTCATTAGGTGATACAACCCACGACTTAAATGCCGTTTTAAGGTTATTTAAGTCGCGTTTAAGAGAGCCTATCTCGTCGATCAAGGCCGAGATGTTTACCAATCCTCCATTCTCTCCGTCATTGATAATTATCTCCTCGACACTTGCCGATATCTTATCTATGGCCGAGAAACCCATTGCATAGGTCAGAGACTCCTCATTGTCGATGATTGCGACAATACACCACGCTCCAACCTTGGGGATCATCACGATCTCGGCGTCCTCGACCGATGTCAGGCGCACATCATAGATGATGTAGCCCTCATCGATCTTCACGTCGCAGGTCTGCGCCTGTTCATTGACAGCCTCGACTGTACCCAACTGCATCTGCGATGGCGCAGCTTGTCTAGATAGTGCTTTAATCCCGGCACGAATACGATCAGTTCTGTCCATTGCTCAATGCCCTCCCAATTTTTACTTCACGACGGAACCCATTTCGCCCGGCTGTGGTGTTGACAGCCTCGATCATATATCGGCCGTAACGGTTGCCACTAAATCGTCGGTCGCGGATCTCGGCCGTCATTCCTGGTTCCGCGTACGGGATACCGAAAGTGGTGATAGATCCCGAGAACCCGTCATACTTCATTGTCTTCAACTTATCTTGCGCCAGGCGTCGCAGTTCTGCCTCGGTTGTTACGTTGTAGAAGTGCAACGTCGTAACCGATGCAGCGTCGCTGTCGCCGACATCGATGCGCAGTTTCTTGTTACTCGGCAAGATCGACACAGCGTTGATCTTGATGCGCACATCGCCCTCGCGTCGGAACGTCAGATCGGGACGAATGACATTCTGTTCAAGATCGTAACGTGCGGTACCCGTATTCATATCGGTGTATGGCACCATCACGTGCAACTTGCCACCTTGATAGAATGCCTGCAAGCCATACTTCGAGCAGAGCTCTTCGATGGCATCGAACACGCTGCCACCGCCTTTAACGGCGAATGGCGACAATGTAACATTAGGCACCTCATCCAGCTGAACCTCAGGAACAAGATAGCGCAGCACATCAGCCAACTTCACCTTGCGCCAACTCTTAGCCTTGGGGTGCTGGCGCTTTAACTGATACATCTCGTCCTCACACTCGATCACCACAGGGCGACGCTGCGACACATCGACCACGTAGCCGGTGAACTCCTCACGAATGCCGTAACCCTCGTAGCCGAGGCGGATCGATACACGATCGCCACCTTGCAGAACATTACACAGATACTGCGCATCATACTCCGAGGGCAACGTGATCGAGGCAGTGGCTGCAAGTTCCGAGCGCGAGCGTGAAATATGCACCTCCGACAACGATCGGAATGTGTAACGGCCAATATCTGCCTGCATTGTCAATACAAAACTCACGACCAGCCCTCCTTGATTTCAAGTTGAACATCACGATCCGACACTGCTGTGATGGTGAAGACCTGCATAGATTGAGCTCCCGCCTCTGCTGGCTCGCTATGACTCTTGATAACAATCTTATCGATGCCATAGCAACGATTCAGAATGTCATTCTGGACCTTGATGCCACCCATCTTGGTGAAGAGATTGTTGAGCTTGGCAACCTGATCAAACGGATAGTCGTCATTATCCTCGTTGATCAGCACGCCTCGAATCACGATGGTATAGCCTTCCAGCGCGACCTCTTCGACCACCGGACCGACACCGCCTGTCATCTGTGTCTGAACGACTGTTTTTGCAGCAGACACAGAGATGAGAGGATCAACCGGCAACGTCCAGCCGTCGAGTGTCAGCGTATCGAGAAAGATATCACCTGTGGCAGCCCCAGCATAACCCAATGTCGATGAGCGTCCCGATGTGCCGGTTAGCGAGCCGTCCCAAACACGCGGTGAAGTAACTAATGGTTCCTTCCCCACCTCGATTTCGCTCGAAGCTGCTACACGCCCATTGCGAACGTGCCCCGATAGATATGAGAACAGCGCGAGCGTCGAGCCGAAAGGCTCTGCCTCGATGAGCACATTGTGTATGTTTGCAGGGAGTTTCATTATCGTGCTGCCATTTGTTCGGCACCGTAGATTGCTCGGATCAGAGCCTCCTCGACGATTGACGTGATATCATCACGCGATTCACGTACGGTCGAGTTGAACGATTGCGAGCCCACCAATGAGCCAATAGTTACATTAATTACTTTCTGCTGACGACCGCCACCGATAGCGGTAGAGATTGCCGATTGAGCATCAGCATTCGTCTTACTATCGCCATCGCGTTCAACTATTCCACTTGCTGTACCCCAAGCCTCTGCCTGTGCGAGTATGTCATTATAAATACCGACCTCAGACAATGTAGACAGACGATTCTCTTCCCTAGCTCTTGACCCCCAACCTACAACACTTGACACGATGAAGCTATTAGCGACACCCCTTTGTATTCCTGATGTTGGAATCGCTTGATATCTCGCTTGACCAGCATCTCGTTGAGTGCGAACATCTGCAAGAAACTGCTCCTTCTCGCTGATTGACATTTCACCATAACGCACGAACTGTTCTTGTGCCCAGTTAGCATTCTGGGCACCTGTTCTACGTGCAGTTCCCTGCCAGTCGGCAATATCACGGACAAAATCAAGTGCTTTGATGGCTAAACGAGTGAACTCTATACGCGCTGGCAGTAATGCCTCGCCCAATTGAGTAAGGGAGGTGTTGAACTTATTGCGCATCTCCTCTTCGAGTAAAGTCAAGTCGCCCAGAGCGATCTCACGTGTGCGATTCAGATTGAGCTCGGCATTGTCGAAATTGCGCAGCTGCGCGGTCAGCTGCTCACCGCCACCAGCTGCTGCGTTGAGC
>JAZOMS010000046.1:0-7075 GCA_045654145.1 Alistipes sp.
CCTTCTCTACATCCTTCATACCGTCCTTGAACGAACGTACGCCCTGACCTACGCCCTTCATCAGTTCGGGGATCTTCTTGCCGCCGAAGAGCAACACTACAACCACTACGATAAGGACGATTTCGGTGGTGCCGATAGCCATAAATTGTAACATAGCGAATCTAATTTTTCAAGTTTGTAATAGACAAATGTACAAATAAAAACCGAAAATCCCATCTTTTCACCTCGCGAATATGGTGTAGTGTTAAATTTATACATCAAAATCCCTTTTTTAATATAGATATGCAAGGGAATTCGGGATAAAAAAACTATCTTTGCGAGGTCGAATCATAACAATTTCGAAAATATGAAGATTGCACTTGCTCAGCTTAACTATACCGTAGGTGATGTTGAGGGCAACGCCTCGAAGGTGATCGAGGCGATCGAAAAGGCTAAACAGAAAAATGCAGACTTGGTTGTCTTTGCCGAGCAGGCTCTGAGCGGTACGCCCGCATACGATCTGCTGAACAAGGCGACCTTTGTCGAGTTGTGCGAAGAGGAGTTGGAGCGTATTGCCGAGCACTGCGACTCGCTGACCGCCATCGTTGGCTCGCCCGTAGCGGGTGAGGAAGGCACGGTGAGTGCGGCTGTGATCATCGAGCGCGGACAGATCACTCGTCGCATCACTAAGCAGTATGTCGATTATCGCGATGAGATGGGCTACATCCACACCTCGACCGGCCCTGAGGTGATCACCGTTGCAGGTGAGCAGGTGGCTGTGGTGGTGGGTAATGATCTGGTGCGTGTGCGTGATTGCGACCAGTCGGTTTCGACCATCATCAATATCAACGCTCGTCGTTTCCGTAAGCGTGTTTTGGAGGCTCGCTACGAGAAGTTCCACCATATCGCTTTCGTTGAGGGTAAGAACTTGGTCTTTGTCAACCACGTGGGTGGCTCGACCGATATGGTTTATGACGGCACTTCGTCGGTCTATGACTCGAAGGGCGAACTCGTACTCCTGCTCGATACGTTCAACGAGGATTTCAAGGTGTGCGACTTGAATGTTGCCAATGAGCCGATTGCAACCCCCTTCTCGTACTATCAGAACCGTACGCGCAACCTCTATGATGCGATTAAGTGTGGCTTGAAGGATTACTTCGATAAGAATGGCTACAAGAAGGCCTGCGTGGGTCTGTCGGGCGGTATCGACTCGTCGGTAGTGTTGTCGATTGCGGTCGATGCGCTGGGTGTCGAGAATGTGCGTGCGATGATGATGCCTTCGCAGTTCTCGTCGGATCACTCGGTTGAAGATGCCGTGAAGTTGGCTGAGAATCTAGGTGTCGAGTATAACGTGGTGCCCATTACCGAGGCATATAAGAGCATCGTCGAGTCGTTGATGCCCGTTGTGGGTGGAACGCCGTTTGATGCTACCGAGGAGAATATTCAGGCTCGTATCCGCACGATTATGCTGATGGCGTTGCAGAACAAGCAGAACTACCTGATGCTCAACTCGTCGAACAAGAGCGAGAATGCCCTCGGCTGGTGTACGCTCTATGGCGATACCGCTGGTGCGTTCAGTATTACGGGCGACGTTTATAATAGCGAGATCTATGACTTGGCTCGATATATCAACCGTGAGCGAGAGATTATTCCCGAAAATATCTTGAATAAAGAGCCATCGTCGGAGTTGTATGCGGGTCAGAAGGACTCGGATCTGTTGCCACCGTACGAGGTTGTCGATGCGATTTTGTATCGAATGATCGAGCGTGGTCAGCACCGTGAGGAGATCATCAATGCGGGTTTCGACGCAGAGGTGGTGCAGAAGATTCACAAGATGGTGATGCGCAACGAGAAGAAGCGCTTCCAATTCTGCCCGATGTTGCGTCTGTCGAGCTGCACGCTCGGTTGCGACCGCGTGCTGCCTCTGACCAACAAGTATGGCGACTAAGGGGCAGGATTAAGGGGCATAGAGGTAGTCAAGGGTCACAAACGGAATATCAAACAGGCAGCAAGATAATGGCAAAGCAGAAACCCATAGAGCACGTAGGCGTGGTTAAGGCGATCGAGGACGACAAGGTCTTGGTCGAGATCGTTGCTCAGAGTGCGTGTGCGGCGTGTACGTCGCGTGCGGCGTGTGGTATGAGCGAATCGACCGAAAAACAGGTTGAGGTTCATACGCGCGAGGCGTCGAGCTATGCGGTGGGTGAGCGATGTGTGGTGTCGGTCGAGCGTGCGGCAGGATTGAAGGCCGTTGTGCTGGCCTACTGTATGCCGTTGGTGGTGATGTTGGTGGCACTCGTCGCCTGCTCGGCTGTGGGACTTGGCGATGGTGTGGCGGCTGTGGCGGCTTTGGGCGTCGTGGCCGTTTACTATTTGGGAGTGCGCCTACTGAGATCGAAAATAGAAACTAATATCATATTTAAAATCAAAAAACAGTAATGGAAGAATGGGTAATGGTCCTCATCTGGACCGTAGTAACGCTGAGTGCGTTGGGTATTCTTGCGGCTGTGATTCTGTACTTTGAGGCACAGAAATTCAAGGTCGAGGAGGATCCGCGTATCGACGATGTGGAGAAGATGCTGCCAGGTGCAAACTGTGGTGGTTGCGGCTTCGCTGGTTGTCGCGGTTTGGCTACCGCACTCGTGCAGAACGATGACATCTCGGCCCTGTACTGCTCGGCAGCTGGTGCTGAAACGATGAAGAAGATCGCCGCTTACTTGGGTAAGGTTGCCCCCGAAAAGGAGCCTCAGGTTGCTGTGGTTCGTTGCGGTGGCACGTGCGAGAAGCGTCCCCGTACCAACCGCTTCGATGGCGCACAGTCGTGTGCTGTTGTAGCGTCGTTGTACGTTGGTGAGACGGCTTGTTCGTATGGCTGTTTGGGTCTGGGCGACTGCGTTGCAGCTTGTACGTTCGGCGCAATCAAGAAGAATCCTGAAACGGGCTTGGTTGAGGTCGATGCTGACAAGTGTACTGCTTGCGGTGCCTGCGTCAAGGCTTGTCCTAAGGGCGTGATCGAGTTGCGTAAGAAGTGGCCGAAGAATCGCGGCGTTTACGTATCGTGCGTGAGCCACGACAAGGGTGCAGCAGTGATGAAGGCTTGTAAGGCTGGTTGCATCGGTTGCTCGAAGTGTGTTAAGGTTTGTCCGTTCGAGGCGATCAAGGTCGAGGGTAATCTTGCTTACATCGATCCTGCTAAGTGTAAATTGTGTCGCAAGTGTGTTGCTGAGTGCCCCACGGGTGCAATTGTTGCGGTGAACTTCCCTCCCGCACCTGTTAAGCCCGCTGAGCCTAAGACGGTAGTTCCCAAGGCTGAGACCGTGAAGGTCGAGGTGAAGAAGGAGGAGGCTCCGAAGGCTGCAACCGAAACCAAAGAATAACGAAGAAAAGCTGTAAGATATGAAGAGTTTTCCTATTGGCGGTGTTCATCCGTCAGAGAATAAATTGAGCCGCGAGCAGGCCATCGAGGTCTTGGCGTTGCCCGATACCGTAACGGTGCTCCTGTCGCAGCATATCGGTGCTCCCGCCGTAGCTAAGGTTGCCAAGGGCGACAAGGTGCTTACGGGTCAGTTGATCGCCGAGGCTGGTGGTTTCGTGTCGAGCAACATTCACTCACCCATTTCGGGTACGGTAAC
This sequence comes from Alistipes sp., assembly GCA_045654145.1. Taxonomy (GTDB): domain Bacteria; phylum Bacteroidota; class Bacteroidia; order Bacteroidales; family Rikenellaceae; genus Alistipes. The sequence goes on from JAZOMS010000046.1 coordinate 3,612, forward strand.
GGCTGTCGATCTAGTAGTTAATGGTGCAGGTCTGCGCCAGCCCGCAATCACCATCAAGCGCGAAGGCGACGAGTGGGCTGATGGTATCGATCTCTCGAAGGAGGTTGTGCGCGAGTGCAAGTTGGAGCCTAAGGAGATCGTTGCAAAGATCCAGGCGGCAGGTATTGTCGGTATGGGTGGTGCTACGTTCCCCGCGCACGTTAAGTTGAGCGTTCCTCCGGGCAAGAAGGCTGAGTTCCTGATCATCAATGGTGTTGAGTGCGAGCCCTATTTGACTTCGGACCACCGCGTGATGTTGGAACGTGGCGAGGAGCTGTTGATCGGTGTTACGATCTTGGCTAAGGCTCTCGGTGTTGAGAAGTCGTACGTAGGTATCGAGAATAATAAACCCGATGCGATTGCACACTTGCAGAAGTTGGCTGCGTCGTTCTCGTCGATCGAGATCGTGCCTTTGAAGGTGCAGTACCCGCAGGGTGGTGAGAAGCAGTTGATCGCTGCCGTTACGGGTCGCGAAGTACCGTCGGGTGCGCTGCCTATCGATGTTGGTGCTGTGGTGCAGAATGCATCGACCGCAGTGGCAGTTTACGAGGCTGTGCAGAAGAATAAGCCGCTGATCGAGCGTGTGGTAACGGTTACGGGTAAGAGCGTTAAGTCGCCTAAGAACCTGTTGGCGCGTGTGGGTACTCCCATCTCGACCTTGTTGGAGGCTGCGGGTGGTCTGCCTGAGGACGCACGTAAGGTGATCAATGGCGGTCCGATGATGGGTCGCGCAATGGTCAATCTCGATGCTCCCGTTACGAAGGGTACTTCGGGTGTGCTCGTAATGAGTGGCGAGGAGGCTGAGCGTCAGCCCGCATCGCAGTGTATCAAGTGCGCTAAGTGCGTTTCGGCTTGCCCGATGGGTTTGGAGCCCTACTTGATCAGCAAGATGTCGCGTCGCCAGATGTGGGATCAGCTCGAAACGGAGCACGTAGCTGACTGTATCGAGTGTGGTTGCTGTATGTTCACCTGCCCCGCAAACCTGCCTTTGTTGGACTACATCCGCTTGGGTAAGGCTAAGGTAATGGGCATTATGCGCGCACGTGCAGCCGCAGCACAGAAGAAATAATGATTGAACTTAGAAACCGAATTAAAAACTATGGATAAGAAATTAATCGTTGCACCGTCGCCCCACGTTCACGGTAACGAGTCGACCAAGCGCATTATGCGTGATGTGTTGATTGCGTTGGCTCCTGCGTTGGTGGTATCGGTGATCGTTTACGGCTGGACGACGCTGCTCGTAACGGCCGTGTCGGTGCTCAGCTGCGTGCTGTTCGAGTACCTGATCCAGAAATATCTGATCAAAGGCCCCTCGACCATCGGCAATCTGTCGGCTGTGGTTACAGGTGTGCTTTTGGCATTTAACCTGCCCGCCTCGATTCCTGTATGGATCGTAGTGATTGGCGCATTGGTTGCTATTGGTATTGGTAAGATGACCTTTGGCGGTATCGGTAAAAACCCCTTCAACCCCGCATTGGTTGGTCGTGTGTTCTTGCTGATCTCGTTCCCCGTGCAGATGACTTCGACGGCATTCTCGACCGAGAAGTTGGCTGACGTTTGCTCGGGTGCTACTCCGTTGGCATTCGTTAAGGAGGGCTTGAAGGGCGGTACGCCTGCAAGCGAGCTGATGGCTCAGATCAACTATGGCGATCTGTTGCTCGGCTTCAAGGCAGGTTCGTTTGGTGAGGTTGCGGCTCTGTTGCTGCTCGTTGGCTTCGCTTACCTGCTGATCCGCAAGGTGATCACTTGGCATATCCCCGTTGCAGTATTGGGCTCGATGGCAGTGTTTAGCGGTATTCTGTTCCTCATTAACCCCGAGGCATATATGTCGCCCCTGTTCCACCTGCTGACCGGTGGTGCAATCTTGGGTTCGGTCTATATGGCTACCGATTACTCGACCTCGCCTATGACCACTAAGGGTATGTTGATCTATGGTGCAGGTATCGGCGTGATCACGATGTTGATCCGTACTTGGGGTGCATATCCCGAGGGTATGTCGTTCGCAATTCTGATTATGAATGCGGTGGCTTGCCTTTTGAACAAGTATATCAAACCCCGCCGCTTTGGCGCAAAGAAGTAAGGAGGGCAGAGAGATGAAGAGTTCATTGAAGAATATGGTTGTAGTGCTGTTTAGCATTACGCTGATCGCATCGCTCTGCGTAGGTCTTGTTAATAAGATCACCTTCGAGCCTATCGAGAAGGCTAAGGCGGAGAATATCCAGAAGGCGTTGAAGAACGTACTGCCTGAGTTCGATGCAAGTGAAGAGGAGGCAATGACCGTTGATGAGCTGCCCGTGATTGTTCACACTGCAAAGCAGGGTGAGCAGGTAGTGGGTTACGCTGTTGAGACGATGACTACGAAGGGTTTTAGCGGCGTGTTCCGTCTGATGGTAGGTTTCCGCGCTTCGGGCGAGGTCTACAACATCAACGTCTTGGAGCATAGCGAGACCCCGGGTTTGGGTAGCAAGATGGGCGATGAGGGCAACTCGTTGCTCGTAAGTTTCAAGGATAAGAATCCCGCCAATATGAAGCAGCCGCTGGCTGTAACTAAGGACGGTGGTGATGTTCAGGCACTGACGGCAGCGACAATCTCGTCGCGTGCTTATGTTGATGCGGTTGTACGTGCATACAATGCAGTTCAGCAGATTAAGGGTGGCGCAAATGTGGCAACGGGTGCAACCTCGAACTCGACCGAGTGGAGCGAGGGTGAGCCCGCCGCAGAGCAGGCTACTGCTGAGGAGGCTGCCGAAACCGTAAATGAGGAGACTCAGAAAGGAGAGGACAATGAATAAATTGCAACTTATCACTAAGGGTATTCTGAAAGAGAACCCGACGTTTGTGCTGATTTTGGGTATGTGCCCCACGCTGGCAACAACCACTTCGGCTATCAACGGTATGGGTATGGGTGCGGCAACTATGGCTGTGCTGATTATGTCCAATATCGTGATTTCGCTCATCAAGAATCTTATTCCCGATAAGGTTCGTATCCCCGCATTTATCGTTGTGATCGCTTCGTTCGTAACGGTTATCCAGCTCTTGATGCAGGCATATCTGCCTTCGTTGTACCAGTCGCTGGGTATCTTCATTCCGCTGATCGTTGTGAACTGTATCATTTTGGGTCGTGCCGAGGCTTTCGCTTCGAAGAATGGTGCACTTGACTCGGCTCTCGATGGTCTGGGTATTGGCTTGGGTTTCACGCTTTCGCTGACTCTGATCGGTGCAGTGCGTGAGTTGCTTGGTAGTGGCGCGATCTTCGGCCAGTCGCTCATTTCGGGTGATGGTATGTTGGTATTCGTGCTGGCTCCGGGTGGATTCCTTGTGCTGGGCTACCTGATGGTTCTGTTCAATAAATTAACCGCTAAAAAGAAGTAACAATGGAAGTATCATATTTCGCAATTATTATCGGTGCGATATTCGTCAATAAT
>JAZOMS010000047.1:0-1261 GCA_045654145.1 Alistipes sp.
ATAGGCCAGCACCGCCTCACGAAAGCGGTGCATCTCAGTGCGAGGCGACTCCAACCCCTCGATCGAAAGTGGGAACATCGGTTGCAGCAACGCCATCTTATTGCTGCGCCCCTTACCCGACCCAACACCACCGACCATATAGGTCTGGCGTCCGAGCGCATCGGTCAGCAGGTAGGCCACGACAGATTTCTCGCCATAGCGCACTGTATGGAGCACAATACCTCGCGTCTTGTAACTCTTCATCGAGGGTGAATATCAGCAGGTTATCGCTTGATACAGCGCATCACGGCCCAGCCATTTCGGAAACGGGCACCATCCATCTCAATGCCAAACTCGGCAGCTCGCAGACGCACATCCTCGACGTCGCGTTCCAAGATTCCGCTCATATACAGTTCGCCACCCTCACGCAGTGTTGCGGCATAACGAGGCATATCGGCAATGAGTATATTGCGGTTGATATTTGCCAAAATAAAGTCGTACTGCTTACCCTCGATAGCCGACGCATCGCCCAGAATGGGCACAACACGGTCGGCAACACCATTCTGTGCAATGTTCTCGGCGCAGTTCTCGTAGGCCCAATCGTCGATATCGACCGCATCGACACGCTCGGCGCCAAACTTCGCCGCGATGATCGCCAGCACACCCGTACCACTACCCATATCGAGTCCTACGCGACCCGTATAGTCGCGACCGATCATCTCGCGGCTCATCAGGTAGGTCGTAGCGTGGTGTCCCGTGCCGAACGACATCTTGGGCATAATCACCACTTCGAGCCGATAGTCGGGCTGAGCTGCGTGGAACGGAGCACGGATCAGGATCTTACCCTCGACATCAACGGGGGTAAAGTTACTCTCCCACAGCGCATTCCAATTCTGCGTTTCGATCTCGATGTAGCGTGCGCCCTCGATGCCATACTCCATCAGCAGGGCATCGACCTCGGCCATACAATCGACCAAACGCTCACGCTGAATGTATGCTTTGAGCGACTTGCCCTCATTCTCGAAGCTCTCGAAGGGCCACTCGGCCAGTTCGGCAACCAAAATCTCCGACTGCTCGACCGACGTGCAAGGAATATTGAGTTCTACGTAGTCCATATTTGATAATTTTTTAGTACCTTCGCAATGTTGCGGGGCGCAAAAGGCGCATTCCGACCCTCAAAGTTAATGGTTTTATGGCAGATTACAGCAGAAATTGGCAGGAAATTTTACGTCGCTACCGAGTCTATGTCGCCGTCGAGAAGCGTCTGGCCGAAAATACGGTC
>JAZOMS010000048.1:0-6286 GCA_045654145.1 Alistipes sp.
TGTTTTCTTTTGTTTTATGTTTGTTAGTCAATTGTTTCTACACAGTTTGCAGCGCAAATTTACAAAATTTTGTTTGGAATACCTATACCCCGAACAAAGTTTTTCAGCGATTTTGTAACAAAATTACACCATTCGGCGCAAAATCGCAACACTCTGCAACTCTTTTCGGGCGTCGGCTATCGAATTTCGCGCAGAACGTCCAGCAGCAGTCGCCAGAACTTATCGACGGTCGCGATCTCCAAACGCTCGTCGGGCGAGTGAACACCACGCAGCGTCGGACCGAACGAAACCATCTCCAAAGCGGGATACTTTTCGAGGAACAGACCGCACTCCAAACCTGCGTGGATAGCGCGAACCTTAGGCTCCTTGCCGAACAGCTTCTCGTAGCTACTGCGGGTTACGTCCAAGAGCATCGACTGCGGGTTGGGAGCCCAACCAGGGTAGCCGTCGCTATGCTCAACCTCGGCACCTGCCAGCGTGAAGACCGAATCGACCGTTGACATTGCGTAATACTTACCGCTTTCGAGCGACGAACGCTGCGACGAGGTTACCACGATGCGGTTGTCATCAACGAATTTAACCGACGCCAGATTGGTCGAGGTCTCGACCAGACCGGGCATTGCGTAGCTCATTGCCAGCACGCCATTGGGCACACCCACGAGCGAATAGATCAGTGCGTGCTGCGTCTGCTCGTCGATCACCATATCGGCAGCCGAGCGGCTCAGCGTGATCGAGAGGTTAAGCTCGGTGAACTGATACTCGGCACGCACGTCCTTTGCAAACTGCTCAAACTCAACCTCAAACTGCTTAGCGTCCTCCTCAGGCATACCGAAGATGGCGTAAGCCTCGCGCGGAATTGCGTTGCGCAGGTTACCGCCGCAGAAGTAGCTCAGGCGCACGTCGAAACGCTGCTCGGCGATCCACAACATACGCGCCACGATCTTATTCGAGTTAGCCAGACCGTCGTTGATATTGTCGCCCGAATGTCCGCCTTTAAGGTCGGATACGTCAAGGCGATAGTAAACATAATCCTTCGGAGCAGCCTTGGGGGTGTAGCGGAACGTAGCGATAGTGTCAATACCGCCCGCGCAACCAATAAAGATCTCACCCTCGTCCTCCGAGTCGAGATTCACAAGATACTGAGCCGAAAGCATACCCTCGCCCAGCTCGAAAGCACCCGTCAGACCGGTCTCCTCATCGACCGTAAAGAGTGCCTCAACAGGACCGTGCTCGATCGTCGGGTCGATCATCACTGCCAGCGCAGCCGCCATACCGATACCGCAGTCGGCACCTAAGGTCGTACCGCGAGCACGCACCCAGCCCTCATCATCGACGTAAGCCTGAATGGGATCGTTCTCGAAGTCGAACTCCACGTCCGAATTCTTCTCGCAGACCATATCCATATGTGCCTGCAAAGCGACCGTGGGGCGATTCTCATAGCCTGCGGTTGCGGGTTTGCGCATCACCACGTTGCCGATTGCATCGCGCTTATACTCAATGGAGTGCTTCTCGGCAAACGCCACGAGCCACTCTATGATCTTAGCCTCCTTCTTCGAGGGGCGGGGAACCTTCGTAATTGCATCAAACTGCTCCCAAACGATCGAGGGAGTGAGTTCAGAAATTTTTGACATAGTATTACAAACATTTAGTGATTTTGGACAAAGTTATGTTTTTTTTCGATACCGCACCACGCGAGCCACGAAAAAAGTTTATCTTTGTAGCACGATAACCATTTTTGCACTCGATAACAGGATGAAAAACATACGTATCGGCCACGGCTACGACGTCCACCAATTGGCCGAGGGGCTGACCCTCACACTCGGTGGCGTGGCTATTCCCCACACGAAAGGTTGCGTTGCTCACTCCGATGGCGACGCAGTGATTCACGCTCTATGCGACGCTCTGCTCGGCGCAGCGGCAATGGGCGACATCGGGCTCCACTTTCCCGATACCTCGGGTGAGTTCAAGGGCATCGACTCACGCATTCTGTTGCGTCGCACCGTAGCTCTGCTCCACGACAAGGGTTGGGAGGTAGGCAACGTCGATTGCACCATCATCTTACAACGCCCCAAAGTGCGTCCCTACATCGACCAGATGCGCGAGCAGATAGCTGAGGCTATGGGAGTTGCGCTTGATCAGGTGTCGGTCAAGGCGACCACCACCGAGCGACTCGGATTCACGGGTCGTGAGGAGGGCGTAGCTGCCGAGGCCGTGGCTCTGATCTACCAGCTTTAATGCGCCACCACACGATCCATCGCCACATCGTACGACTCGGTCGGTAGCTCATCGGTCAACTGACAAGCAAAACACGTACCTATCTTATATATGTGCGCCGCCTCGGCTGCGCCTAAGTAGCGATCGTAGTAACCACGACCGCGACCCATTCGTGCCCCTGAACGAGTGAACGCCACCCCCGGCACAACCATCACCTCGATCTGCTCCGCCGAACACAACACGGCGTGCTGCGGCTCCTCAATCCCGAAGGCTCCCGACGCCATCTGTTCGGCACGAAAATCGTAGAAACGCATATCATCACCTTCGATCTTCGGCACCACCACACGCTTCGACTGTGCCCACCGTTCGACAGCCTCGCGCAGAGGCGGTTCATCGCCCAAAGGCATAAAGGCAGCAATGGTTTGCGCAGCTCGAAACCGCTCATCACTCTCGATCTCAGCAGCGATCTGACGAGCTGCCTCGGCACGCTCCTCAACCGAAAGTGAGCGAATCTCCGCGCGAATGGCGCGTCGCAACTCCGATTTTTGCGAAAAAGTCCTATTCATAACGCAAAATTAAGCCCCAAAAGGGTTGTTATTCGACAAACAATTCTTATATTTGTACTTTGAAATGTAACTATATTAACGGGCGCGACCGATAGTGCAAACAGTAGATCGAACCAAAAATTAATTCACAAATATAAAAGTTTTTTTAATCTATGGGTAATTTTCTCAGTAATTCGTCAATCGGAAGAAAACTTGTGATGAGTATCTCGGGTTGTTTCCTCGTACTCTTCCTGCTCTTCCACATGTCAATGAACATCGCGGCACTCTTCTCGGCCGAGGCTTACAACGCAATCTGCGCATTCCTCGGCGCTAACTGGTATGCCGTAGCAGCAACCGGCGTATTGGCAGCAGGTGTATTCGTACACTTCGTTTACGCATTCGTGCTGACTATCCAGAACCGTAAGGCTCGCGGCCAGCAGCGCTACGCTGTTACCGTAACCGAGAAGGGCGTTTCGTGGGCTTCGAAGAATATGCTCGTATTGGGCGTAATCGTAATCGGTGGTCTGATGGTACACATGTGCCACTTCTGGTCGAAGATGATGCTCGTTGAGCTGATGGGTGGCCACGAGGTAATGGTTGATGGCGTTGCAATCGAGCCTACCAACGGCGCTGCGCTGATCGCATTCACCTTCTCGAAGTGGTACAACGTTCTGATCTACGTTGTATGGCTGGCTGCTCTGTGGTTCCACCTCTCGCACGGCGTATGGTCGATGATTCAGACCGTAGGTTGGGCTAACGACAAGTGGTATCCCCGCTTGAAGTGCCTCTCGACCCTCGTAGCAACTCTGATCTGCGGCGGTTTCGTTTTGGTAACAATCGTGTTCTTCGTTAAGAGCCTCGGCTGCTGCTAATCCACAACTTCACAAAGTCGAACAATAAAAAAGAGAAATAGATATGGCTTTCAAATTAGATTCGAAGATTCCCGCTGGCGCATTGGCCGACAAGTGGAGCAATCATAAGGCTGCTATCAAGGTGGTTAGCCCCGCAAACAAACGTAAGCTCGACGTTATCGTGATTGGTACCGGTCTGGGTGGCGCATCGGCTGCTGCTTCGCTCGGTGAGATGGGCTACAACGTGAAGGTATTCTGCATTCAGGACTCGCCCCGCCGCGCTCACTCGATCGCAGCTCAGGGTGGTATCAATGCCGCTAAGAACTACCAGAACGATAACGACTCGGTTTATCGTCTGTTCTACGACACCATCAAGGGTGGCGACTACCGCGCACGTGAGGCTAACGTTTATCGTCTGGCTGAGGTGTCGAACGCAATTATCGACCAGTGCGTAGCTCAGGGCGTACCTTTCGCTCGTGAGTACGGCGGTCTGCTGGCTAACCGTTCGTTCGGTGGTGCTCAGGTATCGCGTACGTTCTATGCTCGTGGTCAGACCGGTCAGCAGCTGCTGCTGGGTGCTTACGCTGCACTGAATAAGGAGATCGCCGCTGGTTCGGTTAAGTGCTACACCCGCCACGAGATGCTCGACGTAGTTGTTGAGAATGGCGAGGCTTGCGGTATCATCGCACGAAACTTGGTAACGGGTAAGTTGGAGCGCTTTGGTGCTCACGCAGTTGTAATCGCAAGCGGTGGTTACGGTAACGTATTCTTCCTGTCGACCAACGCTATGGCATCGAACGGCTCGGCTGCATTGCAGTGCTACCGCAAGGGTGCAGGTTTTGCTAACCCCTGCTTCACTCAGATTCACCCCACTTGTATTCCTATCCACGGCACTCAGCAGTCGAAGCTGACGCTGATGTCGGAGTCGTTGCGTAACGACGGACGTATCTGGGTTCCCAAGAAGATGGAGGATGTTGAGAAGTTGCGCAAGGGCACGATCCAGCCTTCGCAGATCGCTGAGGAGGATCGCGACTACTACTTGGAGCGTCGCTACCCCGCATTCGGTAACCTCGTACCGCGCGACGTTGCATCGCGTGCAGCTAAGGAGCGTTGCGATGCTGGTTACGGCGTGAATGAGACTGGGCTGGCTGTATTCCTCGATTTCAAGACCGCTATCGAGCGTCTGGGCAAGGATGTTATCAAGGCTCGCTACGGCAACTTGTTCGATATGTATAAGGAGATCACCGACGTAAGCCCCTATGAGCAGCCTATGCAGATCTTCCCCGCAGTTCACTACACGATGGGTGGTATCTGGGTTGACTACAACCTGATGACTACGATTCCCGGTCTGTACGCAATCGGCGAGGCTAACTTCTCGGATCACGGTGCTAACCGTCTGGGCGCATCGGCTCTGATGCAGGGTCTGGCTGATGGTTACTTCGTACTGCCCTACACCATTGGCGACTACCTGTCGGCTAAGATTCAGGCTCCGAAGATCGACACCACTACCAAGGCATTCGACGAGGCTGAGAAGGGTGTTCAGGAGAAGATCGAGAAGTTGTTCGCAATCAAGGGTAAGCAGTCGGTTGACGACATCCACAAGCGTCTGGGTCTGATTATGTGGGACAACGTAGGTATGGCTCGTACCAAGGAGTCGTTGGAGAAGGCTATCGTTGAGATTCAGGCTCTGCGCAAGGAGTTCTGGTCGGATCTGAAGTTGGTAGGTACTGCTGACTCGTTCAACGTTGAGATGGAGAAGGCTCTGCGCTTGGCAGACTTCTTGGAGCTCGGCGAGTTGATGGCACGCGACGCATTGCAGCGTGAGGAGTCGTGCGGTGGTCACTTCCGCTCGGAGCACCAGACCGAAGAGGGCGAGGCTCTGCGCCACGACGACAAGTTTGCTTACGCAGCAGTTTGGGAGTACAAGGGTATGGACGAGGCTCCCGAGATGACCAAGGAGGCTCTCGACTACGAGTTCACCCACCGTGCTCAGCGTAACTATAAGAACTAATTCTCACTGACGTACAATACTTTAATACAAAGCAAGACTATGAATTTCAAGTTAAAGATATGGCGTCAGAAGGACGCTAAAAGCAAGGGCGAGTTCAAGACTTACGAAGTTACGAATATCGCATCGGATACCTCGTTCCTCGAAATGATGGATATCCTCAACAACGACCTGGTACACAAAGGCGAGGAGCCCGTGGCATTCGACCACGACTGCCGCGAGGGTATCTGCGGTATGTGCTCGATGCACATCAATGGCCACGCTCACGGTCCTGAGACCGCAGTAACCACCTGCCAGCTCTATATGCGTAAGTTCAAGGACGGCGAGACCATCACCATCGAACCGTGGCGTTCGGCAGCGTTCCCCGTAATCAAGGACCTCGTTGTTGATCGTAGCGCATACGATAAGATTTTGCAGGCCGGCGGTTTCATCTCGGTTCGTACGGGTAGCGTAGTTGATGCTAACTGCATTCCTATCTCGAACGCTGATGCTGAGGAGTCGATGGACGCAGCAGCTTGCGTTGGTTGCGGTGCTTGCGCAGCAACTTGTAAGAACGGTTCGGCTATGCTGTTCGTTGCAGCACGCGTTTCGTCGCTGGCTAAGCTGCCTCAGGGTCGCGTAGAGGGCGCACGTCGCGCTAAGGCGATGGTGGCTAAGATGGACGAGCT
>JAZOMS010000049.1:0-7273 GCA_045654145.1 Alistipes sp.
GTAGTTAATTGAAATTATTAAAACAAGAAAGGTAATTATGAAGAAATTTCTGCTTTTGATTGCTGCCGTGATGATCACTTCGGTGGCGTCGGCTCAGTACTACGATTGGGCTATCGGTGTTCGCGGTGGTTGGGACGCAACCTCGTTGTCGGTTAAGCACGTGTTCAATAATGGCAACGCTGCTGAGGCATTGGTTGGTTGGAGCTACTCGAAGCACGGTAGTGGCGTTAATTTCACGGGTTTGTATGAGTTCAATGTGCCTATCATTGGCAACGGCTTCAATCTCTACTACGGTGCGGGTGCGCACGTGGGTGGTTGGACTTACAAGGCTGGCCACACGGAGGGTAAGAACAATGGCTTTAACCTCGGTTTGGACGCAATTGTAGGCTTGGAGTACTCATTGAAGGTCGCTCCGCTGGCATTCTCGGTCGATTGGAAACCCCGTTTGGACTTCCTGCCCTCGACCGAATTTGTCGCAACCAGCTTAGCATTGGGTGTTAAATTTACATTCTAAAACAATAACCGACTATGGAAGAGAAGAAGATGAATCTCGAAGAGAAGATCGAGCAGCTCGGCGACAAGGTCGAAGAACTGCTTGACAAGATCGAAGATAAGGCTGAGGATCTGCTTGACAAACTCGAAGACAAGGCTGAGGGCTGGAAGGATAAGGCTGAGGAGTTGAAGGATCAGCTCGAAGACAAGGCTGAGGAGCTGAAAGAGAAGTTGGAGGCTAAATTCAAGAAAGAGGAGTAACTGCTCGGGTGCGCTAATGGCTGAAAATGAGCCAAAAGTTGCTAAAAAAGTAAAAAAAGAGGCGTAAAAATTTGCGCCTCATTTTTTTTGTTGTATCTTTGCCGCACTTTATTACGTAATAAACTAACAAAAAGACGAAAATGAAAAAAGGTATTCACCCTGAAAATTATCGTTTAGTGGCGTTCAAGGACATGTCGAACGACCACGTGTTTTTGTGCAGGTCCGCCGTTTCGACAAAGGAGACCATCGAAGTGAACGGCGAAACCTATCCCGTGTATAAGATGGAAATCTCGAACACTTCACACCCGTTCTACACCGGTAAGATGAAGTTGGTAGACACCGCTGGTCGCGTCGATAAGTTTATGAGCCGCTACGCAAAGCACTACGATAAGAGAAACGCAGCTAAGAAGTAATCTTCGCCCAGCGTTTACAAGACTCAAAGCAAGCCCTGCAACCGAAAGGTCGCGGGGTTTGTTGTTTTCGGGACACTCGATAGCGGTCGGGTAGCCGAGTTACGGGGTGGGCAGACACCCAAGTGGGCGAATGGCGCGAGCGTCCAATATTGGAGCGTGGGGGTGCAATGAGGTAAGTCTTTGTACTTATTTTGCACTCGCGCGTATATATTAATAGGTATAAAGAGTCGATTTGTGGCAAATATGAGGTATATTTGTGGAATATTCCGCCATTGGAGTGGTGGATTTGGGCAAAGTAGCTTCGGCGCCTCGGGAGTGAGAGGCGAGAGGTTGCCTGAGCCCAACGCTTTTTAACCTATTAAATGAGGTCGGCGAGGACGACCGTGTGTGCTTAATTGAAATGAAAGAACAACTCGAATCGCTGAATAGTGTAGCGATTAACTTCGGTGAGGGCGGAATGGCAATTGTCAATATCATTTTGGCATTTGTGATGTTCGGTGTGGCTCTCGGAATCAAAACCCAAACTTTCAAGGATGTATTTACCAGCCCCAAGTCGGTGATCGTGGGTCTGTTGTTGCAGTGGGTGGCACTGCCGGCCGTAACCTTCGCCATTGCGTTGGCTCTTAGCCCCGTGATCACACCGATGATTGCGTTGGGTATGATCCTCGTGGCTTCGTGCCCGGGTGGCAATATCTCGAACTTCATCTCGTCGCTGTCGAAGGGTAACATCGAGCTATCGGTGTCGATGACTGCAATCTCGACTGCCTTTGCTCCGGTGATCACGCCGCTCAACTTCTTCCTGTGGGGCTCGCTGTATAGCTCGATTATCGCCGTGCATAGCGATATTCCGCGATTGGTGATCCCGTTTATGCCGATGTTGGAGCAGATCCTGCTGCTGTTGGGTGTGCCCATCGTGCTGGGTATGGTCTTCGCGCACTATTTCCCCAATGCGACGAAGAAGATCACCAAACCCGCGCAGACGATCTCGATCCTGCTCTTCCTCGGAATGGTTGCGGTGTCGTTCGCTCAGAATTTCCAGATCTTCTTGGACAACATCATCTACGTATTCTTCATTGTGATGTTGCACAATGCAGCGGCGTTGGGTACGGGTTATTTTGGCGGTAAGCTGGCGAAGTTGCCTATGCGCGATCGTCGTTCGCTGACCATCGAGGTGGGTATCCAGAATTCGGGTTTGGGTCTGATTCTGCTCTTCAATCCCGCGATCTTTCCGCCCGAAATTTGGCACGGTCACTATGGAGGTATGTTGTTCATCACGGCTTGGTGGGGTATTTGGCACATCGTGTCGGGTCTGACGGTAGCCTATCTGTTCCGTCGTAACGAAATTGAGGAGTAACGAGAGAGAAGTAGAATAATTATGAAAAAGGAGAAAAAGATTCAGGATTACGATAGATGGTATAACACGTTGCGCTACTATGTAGACTTCGTGCTCAAACTCTCGTATCGTAATGTTCGATATGTAGGTACGGAGAATATCCCGCAGAATGGCGCGGTGATCTACGCTCCGAACCACACCAACGCACTGATGGACGCGCTGGTGATTTTGGCAATGGACCGCAAACCGAAGGTCTTTGTGGCGCGTGCCGATATATTCAAGAATAAGACGTTGGCTAAGATCTTCCGATTCTTGAAGATTCTGCCCATTATGCGTATGCGCGACGGTATCGACGAGGTGCGCAAGAATGACGAGACGATCGCTCAGGCGGTCGATGTTCTGCGCGATAAGGTGCCCTTCTGTATCTTCCCTGAGGGTACGCACCAAGCGAAATATTCGTCGCTGCCGCTGTCGAAGGGTATCTTCCGCATCGCTTTTCAGGCGCAGGAGATGATGCCCGATATGCCGATATGGATCGTGCCTGTGGGTATCCGCTATGGTAGTTTCTTCCGTTTCCGCTCGACGGTGCGTGTGCAGATTGGCGATTCGATCAACGTGCGCGATTTCTTGGAGGAGCATACCGAAGAACCGCAGCAAGTGCAGATCAATCTGGCGAAGGATATGCTGACCGAGCGTATGAAGCAGTCGATCCTCTATATTCCTGACGATGAGAACTATGAGGCGATGTATGAGATCTGCGCGGCGGTGTCGATGAAGCAGGTTCGCACGGTCAAACTCGCACGCGAGAATGCCAACCTGCACGAGTTGGACGCCTTCTTCAAGGCGAATAACAATACGGTGTGGAAGGTGCGCGAGATGAGCGAGCGCGAGCCCGAGAAGGTCGAGCAGTTGTTGCAGTTGGGTCGTGAGGCTGCTCAGATCCGTCGTTCGAAGCGCATCAGTCTGTCGTCGGTTGCGATCAAGTATCCCTTCTGGTCGCGCGTGCTGAAATTGCTGTTCCTGCTGGTGGCATTGCCCTATTGTCTGCCGGTGTCGATCCTGACCCTGCCGATCAAGGCGGTGGTTGGTTTCCTATTCACCAAGATGAAGGATATGGCGTTCCGCAACTCGGTGCGCTTTATGGCTAATCTGCTGTTGTGGCCGGTGCTGATGATCATCTATGCCATCATCGCATTTGTAGTGTTGCCGTGGCAGTGGGCGCTGGTGGCGATCGTTGCACTGATGCCTGCGCCGATCGTGGCTCACGAAACGTGGCGACTGATCCGATTGGTTGCTTCGGACGTGAAGCTGTTGTTCAGTAACGAGTTGCGTGCGAAGTATCGCAAGATCCGCAAGTATTTCATTTAATGAAAATCAATTGAGCTTATGAAACATATTTTGACTATTTTAGTTGCTCTGTTTGCGACGATGAGCGTCGTGGCGCAGAACGTAGAGCCTACCGCAGAGGCCGCTCCCGCAAAGAAGGAGATCATCAAGACGGGTTATAATTTCGGTCCGCTGCCTGCCGTGGCGTTCGATGCCGACAAGGGTTTCCAGCTTGGCGCTCTGCTCAATATCTACGACTTTGGCGATGGTTCGACCTATCCCAATACTCGCCAGCAGTGGTACTTTGAGGCGTCGTTCTTCACCAAGGGTTCGCAGTTGTACGTGGTGTCGTATGACAACCGAATTTGGATCCCTGGTGTGCGTTTCTCGACAGCACTGACCATCACAAACGATAAGGCGATGGACTTCTACGGTTTCAACGGTTATCAGTCGTACTACGACTTCCAGAAGGTGCTCGATGGCAAGAACAACGACGATATGTACCTCTACACTCCGAAGTATCGCACCAATCGTCTGGCGGCGTTGTTCAAGGCCGACTTCGTGGGTAAGATTGGCGATACTCCGCTGTCGTGGGAGGCAGGCTACCACCTGAGCTACTTCAAGCAGGGTGCGATCAACCGCGAGAAGATCAACAAGAATAAGGACGAGAACAAGATGTTCCCCGATTCGGAGCCTACGCTATTCGAGCAGTACCGCACGTGGGGTATCATCAAGGACTCGGAGGCTGATGGCGGTCTAAACAGCACCGTGCGTGTAGGTCTGTTGTTCGACACCCGCGATAAGGAGGGTGCCCCCTCGCGTGGTGTGTGGGCTGAGGCACACGTGATGATGGCTCCCAAGTGGTTGGGTACGACCAATCCCTACTATAAGTATTCGGCTACCTTCCGCCACTATGTGCCCATCGTCAGCAATGACCGACTCACTTTCGCCTACCGCTTGAACTACGAGGGTACCTTCGGTCGCAAGGCTCCCTACTACGTTCTGCCCTACCTGACCACCGTTGGTCCGACCTACGACCGCGATGGTATGGGTGGTTTCCGCACCGTGCGAGGTATTATGCGCAACCGTGTGCAGGGCTTGGATATGGCGTCGTACAATGCTGAGTTGCGCTGGCGTTTCGTGCAGTTCACACTCTGGAAGCAGAATATCGCCTTCGGTCTGAATGTGTTCAGCGATGGTACGATGGTTACCAAGGGCTACGATATGTCGTTTGGTCGCACGTTGGCCGACTTTGCAACTCCGAACGAATATGAGAAGGCAGAGGCCGAGTACACGGCATATATGGCTCAGGGTACCGAGAAGGATCGCCCGCATATCACCGTGGGTGGCGGTTTCCGATTCATTATGAATCAGAACTTTATCGTCTGCTTGGAGTACGGTAAGCCTATCGGCAAGCTCTCGAAGCAGGACGGTAAGGGCGCGTTCTACATCAATACGGGTTACCTGTTCTAAGCCACAATTTAAGGCATAAATATAGCCACGCTCCGTGAGGGGGCGTGGCTTTTTTGTTGTTTAGTGTCGAGAACTCTGTTCTCGACACACACTCGCGGGCTCGCCCTTCGGGCGACCGTCCCAGCCCGCGAGTGTATGTATTGAAAAAGAAAAACCCACCACGGAGGCGGGTTATTTTGTAGTTTGTGCTTTTGTTGAAATTCGTTAAAGCAGCTCCAATAACTTTGCCATCAGCACTCCGAAGTGGTTGCCGAGGGCGTAGCCGACGATACCTGCCGCCAGACCGGTTACCAGTGCATTCTTGTTGCGCAGGGCGGCCGAGGTCATCGGTACGAACGGAGGCGAGTTGATGAAGGACACCGACGACACCATCATCGAGTCGGCATCGATGCGCATCAATCGGCACAACAGCGCGTGGATCGCCAGCGAGCCAAAGATAGCCACCGTCAAGAAGATCAACATATTAACTCCGCCCTCGACTTGCAGATTGGAGAAATCGGCCATTGAGGCGATCGTGATACTAAAAATGTAGATCAGATACATTCCTGCGTCGTAGCTCGTGTCCAACTTGCGTACTGCGGGGAAGAACGATGCCACAACGCCCAACGTAGTGATCAGCAGGATAAACACCGCCATAAACCATCCATCGGGCAGTAGGAGAGCCACACCTGCCGAGATAGCCACAATCACAAGTGTCAGCAGTAGTGCCTTGCCTGTCTGTTGCAATCCCGTGCGAGTCAGCAATTTGCGATAGGGATCCTCCTTTGCTTTTTCGATCTGGCGATTGATCTCCTCCTGGTCGCTTTGTGAGAGTTCCTTGGTACGCTCACCGTACAGACGGCGGAACATCGGGATGCCTACGCTGAGCAGGAAGACCAAGTAGAGGAACGATAGCACTATGTCGTACGAGCTCATCAGGATGTAGTTTTCGCTATCGACACGGAAGATGGCCTGCAATGCCGCTGCATTGACCATACCGCCCGTGTACATTCCCGACATAATGCCGCCAATCTGAGCCCCCTGCTCGACATAGCGTCCGAAGAGGAGGTAGCCAACTGTAACAGCCACGCAGACCGAGAGGAATCCACTTGCGCAGAGTTTGACTTGCAGGCGGAGCTCCTTGCGCGAGAAGGTGCAGCCGAAAAGCATCATTGGGATCGCCAGTGGCACCATCACATTGGGGATCATATCTTGCAGCGGTTTGATCTCGGCGGGCAGAACGGGCAGGTTGCCGATGATCATACCGATGGCGTAGAGTACCATAATCGGACCAATTTTGCCGAGCAGCGGAATGCGACGACAGAGCCACAGTACCAATGCAGGTGTGAGGCAGAAGATCGTACTGAGAATGACGTAGTTAAATATCTGCATTATCGAAGAAAGAGTTTGAAAAAATTCCAAATTTCGGCACCCGCTCCGAAGATTGTCAACGCGATGAGTGCAAGAAATTGTTTTATAGCAGTAGTCTGTTTGGCTGTAAAGCTTAATAATTGTAGTTATCCATAGTAGTTAATAGTTTAGTTTTGTTTAGGGTGTGATGTGATATAAAAATATAGGAGTGCGATTTGCACTCCTATATTTCGCGTAGTGGATAGGGGATTCGAACCCCTATGTCGTGCGTGAGAGGCACGTATCCTAGCCCTTAGATGAATCCACCATTGGTTCTTTTCGTGGTGCAAATGTACGACCATTTTTTATATCTGCCAAATTTTTCGATGATTTTTTTTGCATTTTCGATGATTTTTTTGCGTTTTGCGCCCAAAAACCGCCTGCACGCATCTGATTTATCCAAATAAAACAACTCCCGACCACCATCGGGCAGTCGGGAGTTTGTCAATTGCACTCGAAAAAATCGAGAGAAGCCTTTGCTTAGTCCTTCAACTTAGCTGCAAGGAACTCGCGGTTGAGGCGAGCGATATGGGTGATCGAGATCGACTTGGGGCACTCAGCCTGGCAAGCACCAGTGTTGGTACAG
>JAZOMS010000050.1:0-5084 GCA_045654145.1 Alistipes sp.
CGAATCAACTCGGGAGTTTTGAGCGCACCCGACTCAATGATCACCTTCAAAACCACCTCCGAGGCCTCCTCGCGTAGCACCTCGATCTCCGATGCCATCTCGTCCAAGCGACCTTCGAGCAGTTCGCCCACGTTGATCACAATGTCGATCTCATCGGCACCATTCTCGATAGCCATCGCTGTTTCGAGCACCTTCACTTCGAGGAAAGTCTGCGATGCGGGGAAACCGCCCGACACGCTGGTGATACGCATCGGAGTGCCATCAACTGCCAAGCCAACCGTCTCAACGAAAGGAGGATAGACACAGATAGAGGCCACGTTGGGAATATGCGGATAGTCGATATAGAACTCAGCCGCGCGACGTGCAAAACGGGTTACCGACTCCACCGAATCGGTACAAGCCAGCGTCGTGAGGTCGATCGTCGAGTAGCAGAATTTATAGACCTCTATGTTCTCGTTTGCCTTGGCAGCCTCGCGTGCCGCCGCCACCTTCTCGGCTACCTCCTCAACAGTCGGAGCCGCAGCATATTCTTGAAGTTTGGTTAAGTATTCCATATCTGATCATTTTTTTCGTTGCACAATTTAGTAGATTATTGCAAATATAGCACTTTTTTCGAAAAATTGCACTACCCCACCGCGATTTTACTCCTCCTGCGAGATATTTGCCAGCAGGCGACGCATCGAAGCGATGAACTTTTCGGCCGAACTCGAACCGACCAACCGCCCGACAACTTCCCCCTTGGCATTGAGCACCAAACAGGTAGGAATACTGCGTACGCCATTGGTCTGAGCAAGCAGTGCTCCCGTCGCCTTATCGACATCGTAACGCACTGATACAAAGCGTGTATTCATAAATTCGCCCACCTCATCGGTTGCCAACATTCGCTCCATCACGCGGCACGGACCGCACCACGTGGCGTAGAGTTCGACGAAGAGGTACTTATCCGATGCAGCAGCCTCGGCAATCGCCACGCCAAGTGTCGCCTCGCGAAATTCGACACCGCCCTTTGCTGACGCACCAAGAGCAGTCGCAAGCAACATCGCTACGATTAAAAGAGTCTTTTTCATACAAATATCTATATTACGCCGTAGCGTTCATTCATCCTCAAATCGCGTGCCCAACGCTATGCTTTATCGACTCCAAGCGTCGAGAGTAGACCGCACGCCGCCTTGATATCCTCGCCACGCGAACGGCGGATCGTGGTCATTATACCCTTGCGAATCAGCGCATCACGGAAGGCCTCCATCTGCAGTTGCGGAGGGCTGAAATAAGGCGAATCGGGGATCTTGTGGAAACGGATCAGATTGATTCGACACGCAACGCCATTGAGCAGACGAGCCAACTCGGCCACGTGGCGGGGCGAATCATTCAGACCACTCATCACGATATACTCAAAGCTCACACGGCGCTGGTGGGTAAAATCATACTGACGCAGCAGGCGCATCACCTCGGCAATCGGATAGGGCTTCTCGATGGGCATAATCTGCTGACGCTCATCGTGAAACGGATTGTGCAGACTGACAGCCAAGTGTACCAACGACTCGTCCAAAAAGCGTTTGAGCGAAGGCAACACACCCGCTGTCGAGAGCGTGATTCGCGTAGGGCTCCATCCATAGCCCCACTCCGAAGTGAGCACTTCGAGCGAGCGCAACACATTGTCCAAATTGTCCAACGGCTCGCCCATACCCATATAGACAACATTGGTCAATCGATCGCGTTCGGGCAACGAGGCGATCTGATTTAGGATTTCGAGCGTCGAGAGCGAGTGATGCAGCCCCTGGCGCGAAGTCATACAGAAACGGCACCCCATACGACATCCTGCCTGCGACGAAACGCACAACGTAGCTCGCTCACCATCAGGAATATAAGCCGATTCTATATGGCGTCCTGAGGTTTCGGTCGCATAGAGATATTTGCGCGTACCATCCTCCGAAGCGCTGACTGCCAGAGGGGCCATCAACCCCACATCGTAGTGCTCGGACAAGCGTGCTCGTGCCACCGCCGAGAGGTCGGTCATCGCCGCAATATCGTTCACGTGGCGCTTGTAGAGCCAACGCGCAATCTGCCCCGCTGCGAATCGAGGTAGCCCAAACTGCTCGGCCACAACACGCAACTCGGCAAGAGTTTTACCATACAAATGTTCCATAAAAAAGTGCTCAAAACGCCCATATAGGGGGCTGTCGAGTGCAAATATATGTATTTTTTGAGTTTTTTTTGAGCAAAACTATTTTTTTTCGGATATTGTTACTATATTTGTAGTGCAACAAATGATGTTTTTCGACGAAAACAATTAAAATTAATTAATAATGCAAATCAAAAAATCACCCAAAGCTGACCTTAATAACAAGAAAGGTCTGTTTCTCGAAATCGGTATGATCTTCGCATTGCTGCTGACCGTAGCCGCTTTCGCTTACACTCAGAGAGAGCGTAACGTTGAGATCATTGAAGCAAGTATGGAGGTTGTCGAGGAGGAAATCACCGACATCACCACTCAGGATCAGAAGCCGCCCGAACCTCCCAAGAAGGTCGAGATGCAGGTTTTGTCGGACGTGCTGAATGTCGTAACTAACGACACCAAGATCGAAACCGAATTCGATTTCTCGGAGTTCTCGGAGGATGTTGAGATCGTACAGCAGATCGAAGTAGTTGAGGAGGCAGCTGAGGACGATGCTCCCTTCATCATCGCTGAGGAGATGCCTAAGTTCCAGGGTGGCGACCTGATGAAGTTCCGCTCGTGGGTACAGGGTAAGTTGAAGTATCCCCAGATCGCTCAGGAGAATGGTATCTCGGGTAAGGTAACGCTGACCTTCGTTATCGAGCGCGACGGTTCGCTCACCAACATTCAGGTTATGCAGAGCCCCGACCGCTCGCTGGCTGATGAGGCTGTTCGCGTATTGCAGTCGTCGCCCAAGTGGACCCCGGGTAAGCAGCGTAACGCTCCCGTGCGTGTACGTTACACTCTGCCCGTAGAGTTCCGTATCCAGTAATCGGACGTATTACAATCGATCAAATATGAGGGTGTCCCACATTGTCGGGATACCCTCGTTTTTACAGAGGTAATCCCTTGTTAATAACAAAATTAGCCAATGGCTGACAACAAAACAAAAAATACAAACAGTACAACCGAAGCCATCGAGGTCGATCCGCGTCGTCGCGCTGTGCTTGTTACGGTCATAACCGACCGCTCGAAGCAGCGTCAGGCCGAAGAGTATCTCGACGAGTTGGAGTTTCTGGCTGAAACGGCAGGCATAGTAACCGTGCGCCGATTTATGCAGATGCTCCCCTCGCCCAACTCGCGCATCTACGTGGGACCTGGTAAGTTGGAGGAGATCGCAGCATTCTGCGAGGAGAATGCCATTGACGTGGTTATTTTCGACGACGAACTTTCGCCCTCGCAGACCCGCAACATCGAGAAGGCTATACCCTGCCGCACGCAGGACCGTACACGATTGATTTTGGATATCTTCGTGGGTCGCGCGCAGACCGCCTACGCAAAGACGCAGGTTGAGGTAGCGCAGCTCGAATATATGTTGCCTCGATTGACGGGTATGTGGACTCACCTTGAACGTCAGCGAGGCGGTACGGGTACACGTGGAGGTGCAGGTGAGCGTGAGATCGAGACCGACCGCCGTATTGTCCGTAACCGAATCACAAAACTCAAAGAGGATCTGAAAAAGATCGACCGACAAATGGCAGTGCAGCGTAGCAACCGTGGTCAAATGGTGCGCGTGTCGCTGGTTGGTTACACCAACGTAGGCAAATCGACGTTGATGAACCTACTGAGTAAGAGCGATGTATTTGCTGAGAATAAACTCTTTGCGACGCTCGACACGACGGTGCGAAAGGTGGTTTTCGACAATCTGCCATTTCTGCTGTCGGACACCGTTGGTTTCATCCGCAAGTTGCCGACACAGCTGGTCGAGTCATTCAAATCGACCCTCGACGAGGTGCGTGAGGCCGATCTGCTGTTGCACGTTGTCGATATCTCGCACCCGGGATTCGAGGAGCAGATGGATGTCGTAAAGCAGACTCTACGCGAAATTGGCGCTGGCGACAAGCCGACATTCATCATCTTCAACAAGATCGATGCCTACACCTATGTTAAGAAAGATGAGGACGACCTGACACCCGCAACGCGCGAAAACCTCTCGCTCGACGATCTGAAACGTACCTATATGGCCTCGACCGATGCGCCGTGTATCTTCATTTCGGCTCTCGACCGTCAGAACATCGATAAACTACGTCAGGATCTCTACTCGATGGTGCGCGAGATTCACGCCGGTCGCTATCCGTTCAATAATTTCCTGTACTAAATGACTAACCTTCAACAACTTCGATACGCTATGTTAAAAATTCTCAACCAACAAAACTCGATCGTCAATAAGTTTATTGCCGAGATGCGCGATCGCAAGATTCAGGTCGATAGTATGCGATTCCGACGCAACCTCGAACGTATGGGCGAGGTAACAGCCTACGAAATCAGCAAAACGCTCGACTACGCTCCCACAACGGTCGAAACACCGCTGGGTGAAGCTGCTATTATGCAGGTGAGCGATCAGGTGGTCGTTGCGACGATCCTGCGTGCGGGTCTTCCGTTCCATCAGGGTTTTCTGAACTACTTCGATGACGCGCAGAACGCATTCGTGTCGGCCTATCGCAAGTATAGCAAGGACGGCAAGTTCAAGATTAAGGTTGAATACATCTCGTGTGGCAGTTTGGAGGGCAAGGTGCTGATTCTGGCCGACCCGATGTTGGCAACAGGCTCGTCGATTGTGCTCACCTACGAGGCTTTGGTCGAGAAGGGCGGAATGCCCAAACACACCCACATCGCAGCAGTGATCGCCAGCGAGGAGGGCGTTGATTACGTCAAGCAGCATATGTCCGAGAGGACAACGACGATTTGGTGCGGAGCTGTCGATGAGGAACTTACGTCGAAATCGTACATCGTGCCAGGTATCGGCGACGCAGGCGATCTTGCCTACGGCGAGAAGTTGTAATCGAACACATTTACGCGATAAAAAAAGCCGCCCCAAATGGAGCGGCTTTTGCGTTGAGTGCGAGAGGATTACACGGTCATAATCTCC
>JAZOMS010000051.1:0-2318 GCA_045654145.1 Alistipes sp.
TCAACAACCTCCTCGGGGCGAGTGTAGTGAGCAACCTCCGACGAAACCTCGTCCTCAACGCCTGCCAATACACCGAGCTCACCCTCTACGGTTACGTCGTGCTGGTGAGCGTACTCAACCACCTTCTTGGTCAGCGCTACGTTCTCGTCGTAGGGGAGGTGGCTACCGTCGATCATCACCGATGAGAAACCCATATCGATGCAATCCTTGCAGAGCTCGAACGAGTTACCGTGGTCGAGGTGCAGAACGATAGGAATGTTCTTGCCCAACTCCTTAGCGTACTCAACAGCACCCTGAGCCATATAGCGAAGCAGAGTCTGGTTAGCGTACTTACGTGCACCCGACGAAACCTGCAAGATTACGGGCGAGCCGCACTCAACGCAAGCTGAGATGATAGCCTGCATCTGCTCCTTATTGTTAAAGTTGAAAGCGGGGATAGCGTAGCCACCCTTGATAGCGTCAGCGAACATCTCACGGGTGTTCACCAAGCCAAGATCCTTGTAAGATACCATAATTGTGTTAAATGTGTATTAAGTTATAACTTGAATTTCAATGGTTTAATATGTTGCACAGGTCGCGTTGCGAGTGGTTACTCTCGGCACATTCGACGATGCAAGTTATTAAAATCTTTGCAAAAATACTAATTTTTTGCATATCATCGACAAACTTGTGCGAAATTAATGTAACAAATGCACTTTTTTTACCACTTTCTTACTCCTTGCGCCCCGAACAACTCAATAATCCTAAGCAGATTCACTTGAAAAATAAAATTATTTTTTTGCATTTATCGAATTTGATTGGTACATTTGTAATGTCTAACCAAATTTATTCAGTTATGAAGAGGCTCCTATTATGCTTGTCGCTCTTGGTGATGTACGCTTGCGAGGGCGAAAACGATCTTGTCAAACCCAAAATCAAATACCATAGCGAGCAGTCGGCACTGCGTGCCCTCGAAGGCAGTGTGTGGGTCGAGGATCTGATGCCAAATAATTATGCAATAGAGTACGAAGATCATAAGGCGGGCGAGTTGGTTCAGCTCGATGGTATCCCCACATTGACGGGTGTCGTCGAGTGGAATAACTATTTCAAAATCGAGAATGGACGCAGCATTGCCTATATGGATTGTAGCGACTGTGCGACGCATCGATTTAAGATCGCTTTCCGTTTCGACGACGAGGATTCGAGGCTCTCAATTGATCCCAAAAACCGAATGATGAAGGGCTGGGACGCAACGCTCGGCGGAGATGTTTGGGAGATTGTCAAACTGACTAAGGATCAGATTGTTTTGCTGCTCGATGTGAGTTTGGTTGTAGGTGCTGCTGATGGCGACTACACGCGTTGGTATCGCTCGTTCAAACGTGTCGAACTCGACGAGGCGACGGCCGATCGTCTCGAACGTGCCGTTTCGGTTGATGACTATGATGATGTCGAGGATTATTTGCGCGAGAAACTCGGCTTGTAATCTCAAAAGTTTTCGCAAGTTAGTGGGGCTGCTTTCGGGTAGCTCCACTTTTTGTTTTGCGGTCGGCGGAATAAACTATAAAATAATCGAAAATATCCTCCATAATGTTAGTCGTTTCACAATGTTTTTTGTATATTTGCAGTTAGATTTGCCGTGGAGTGCGACAGATCACGCCGTAAACCGAAATTTAACAAGTTAAACAAATACAAAATTTAATTAAACACTATGGCTGATTTTATCTATCAGGAGCCGTTCCCGATCGAAAACGATACGACGGAATATCGCCTCCTTACCAAAGATTACGTGAAAGTTGTTGAGTGCGACGGTCGTCGTATTCTGAAAGTTGATCCCAAGGGCTTGGAGCTGTTGGCAAAAGAGGCTTACAACGACGTTTCGTTCTACTTGCGTGCATCGCACTTGCAGAAGTTGGCTAACATCCTCGAAGATCCCGAAGCTACCGACAACGATAAATTCGTGGCTTACACGATGTTGCTCAACCAGTGTGTAGCTGCCGAGGGCGAGCTGCCCACTTGTCAGGATACGGGCACCGCAATCTGCATCGGTAAGAAGGGTGAGGACGTTTACACCGGCGCTGACGATGCTGAGTGCATCACTCGCGGTGTTTATGAGACCTATAAGGAGCGCAACCTCCGCTATTCGCAGGTTGTTCCGATGAATATGCTCGACGAGAAGAACAGTGGCACCAACTTGCCTGCACAGATCGACCTCTACGCAACTCAGGGCAACGAATATAAGTTCTTGTTTATCACCAAGGGTGGTGGCTCGGCTAATAAGACCTTCCTCTATCAGCAGACCAAGGCGTTGCTGACCGAGGAGAATCTGACCAAGTTCGTTG
>JAZOMS010000052.1:0-2319 GCA_045654145.1 Alistipes sp.
ATACCACCTTTGAGCGTGAGGTCGATATAGTCGTTGAAGGTAAAGTAATAACCGAAATCACGCAGGTAGAAACCCTTGACATACTCCTCGCCATAGGTCGGCATAATGAAACCCGACTTGGGACCCTGATTCAGAGGGAAGAAGCCCTCGGGCAGACCGAGGAAGTAGATAGGCACATCTTCCAAAACGATGTACGACGGACCGATGATCGCCTTTTTGCCAGGGATCAGCTTAGCCTTGCTCATAACCAAACCGAAATGCGGGTGATCAGTGTGGTCGCACGTGGTGAACATACCGTCGGCAATATGGATCGTATTGTCGGCCATCTTCTTCACATTCTTACCGATCAGATAGCCCTCGCCCTCCTGCGTTGCGATACCCTTGATCTTCGCTTTGCCCGACTCCATATTGTAGTCGATTGTATCCATCGTGAAGGTCTTGCCACCTTCGGTGAATTGCGGGCGGGTAACCGTAGGCTCATCATTGACAGTATCGTTAATACCGTATGCACGAATCTGGCGGGTATCCATATTGATGGCCATAAAATCGGCCTTCATATTCATCGATTGATACTTCACATCACCCTCGCGGTAGATATAGACCATCTTATCGCGCACATCAAAAACCAACGAGTCCTTATTTTTACCCGTAATCGGCGCATCGAGAGCCGAACCCTTGGGTGCCGTACTCTGCTGGGTGGGCATAGAGTCAATCACAAATGGAGCATTACCACCATATTCGGGAGCCAGATTCGACGAATCGATACGAGAAGACACATCGCCTCCGATTGCTCGATCTTCCTCACGCGCCGAGTTCTCAGCCATCTGCGCAGTGGCACGACGGCGTGCAGCGCGACTATCGACCGTCTGCGGAGTGAGTTGCGCACGACGCTGCTCGGAGCTATCGACCGCCAATGATCGGCGTGCCGCAGCAAATAGCATCCCATTCGGCGCTGCCACACCGAATACCATCTGTGTTACGACCAACACAAATACCACTAAGGATAGATATTTTATCGTTCTTTTGCTCAAAATTCGATATTATTTTGTACCTTTGCCGGCAAAGCCGGCAAAAACGCCACGCAACACCCTCGCAATGCACACGCACGCGACGCGTTACGCGCGTTTTAACCTGCAAATATAACTAAAATATTTGAGTTACCTAATTTTATAAAGCGATAATAATGCGTCGTGCATCAATCTTCATAACGATTTTGGTGGCCGCTTTGTTGTGTACCACTCGCGTTTTTGCACAAAATGGGCAGCCAATGACCATCGTGATCGACCCTGGACACGGCGGCTACGACCCTGGTGCAGTGGCTACGCTCAACGGCAAGCAGTATCGCGAGTGCGACATCGCTCCCAATGTAGCACTCAAAGTGGGAGGAATGATCGAGAAGAGTATGCCACAGGTTAAGGTGATCTACACCCGAGCCTCAGATAAACATTGGAGCACCAACAAGACTCGAGACCTGCAAGCACGAGTCGATATTGCCAACAAAGCCGATGCAAGCCTATTCCTCTCGATCCACTGCAACGCCGCTAAGGCAACCTCAGCCTCAGGCGCCGTTACGCTCATTATGGGCGAGAGTAGCCCCAAGCGCAAACAGCAGAATGCCGATGTGATCGAGGATGCCTACCGTGACGATCTGGTCGATATGTCAGATGCAGCTACCGCAGCTGCCGTACGCGCCTATATCCAAACGGTGCAATTCACACTGTTGCAAAATAGTAGCACCTTTGCCAACCTGCTCCAAAAGTATCATAAGGATGCTGTCGGACACGGCAACCGACGCTCGCTGGTCTATGGTCAGCCATTGTGGGTGCTGTGCTACACTCAGATGCCAGGTGTGCTAACCGAGATCGGTTTTATGTCGAACAAACACGACTTGCAGATTATGGCTACCGACTCGGGGCAGCAGAAGATAGCCAAGGCAATCTACGACGGTTTCTGCGAATACTACAAGATGTATTTCGGCGAGACGCCTCAATCAACCGAAGAGCCGAAGATCGAGGAGCACAAATCAGAGAGCCACAAGCCGACAGAGTCCCAAAAAGAGCAGACACCTACCGAGGCGAAAAGGGATGAGGCAAAGATTGCGACCGAGAAGTCCGCAGACGAGAAACCCCTCAACGATGAATGTGGCTACACTATTCAACTCTGCGCAAGCAAGGTTCGCATCGCATCGAATAGTTCGGAGTTCAAGAGCTACCGCGGTCGTGTGCGAGAGTTCGTAACCGAAGGCACATTCTGCTACAAGTATTGCACGGGCATCTTCTCGTCGAAAGATGAGGCCGACCGTTCGCTTGCAGAGGTGCG
>JAZOMS010000053.1:0-1259 GCA_045654145.1 Alistipes sp.
GCCGCCGCGACATCGGTCAGGATGTGATGCGCTACGGCAAGGAGTAGCCGTTGGTATAAATAGTTGAGCGGTTCGTTGGTTACGTGAAAAGTGCGAGCGAACCGCTCTTTTTTAATTGAATTGTAAGGATCATTGCCCTCAAAGATCGACATAACGCGCCAACCGCTGTTGTTGGCATTGGCAACGTCGCTTGCGCTGACGGTGTTGGGACTCTCGTTCCGACTGCCGTTCAATGCGCCACTGCCCGCAATGTCGATCGAGACTCCGCTCGGCGCACTGCTGGCCGAGTTCCAACGCTCGCACCACCGCTGGTCGGTGGCGGCAGTCTTCCTAACGGCAATCTCGACAGCATACCTGGCAACGCGATCGACCGTGCGCTACGACCTCTACACTCGCCGAACATACATCGCAATGGTGATGTTCACCCTCTGTTCGTGCTGCCTGTTCGGCTGCGAGGAGTGGTTGCGTAGCTGGGCTACACTGCTCACACTGCAACTCGCTTGCCGTAATTTCGAGGCTGGTTTCCGCCGTAGCTATGCCTTCGGTGAGAACTTCCGCGGAGCCTTCTTTTTGGGACTTGTGCCACTGATCTACGCCCCCGCAGCAACCGTTTTGCTCACCCTGCCCCTGCTGATATTTCTCTTCCGCCGCCCCGCACGTGAGGTGCCCGTGGCGATTGTGGGCGTCTGCCTGCCGTGGGCTATATGCTCATACGTGTGGTGGGGTATGGGCTACGAATTGGGCTACGTTGCCGAGCGTACCATAACCGCGGCACTCACCGAATCGGGCTACTCGCTCTTCGGAGGCGCAGGTCTGTTCGACCTGCTGGCGATGGGCACAGTGCTGTTTGTGGTGCTGATGTCGGTGGGAGTCTATCTAATCGAGATTGGAGCGCTGAAATTCAAGGCGCGTCGCGTCCATATCTTCTATGTCGTGCTGGCAGCAATGATCCTCGCCTCGTCATTGGCGGCAGGGTCGGATTGTTGCACGTGGTTGCTGATGTCGTTACCGTTGTCGGTATCAATGCCACTGCTGTTTGTACGAGCCGAGGTCCGCTTCTCGATGATCACCTACGTGGCGCTAATTACGCTTGCGGTGATGTCGCTGATCGGATAAATGAGCCACATTTTTGAAGATTCAAAAAATATTTCATACCTTTGTCCCCGAATCCAAGCGGATATGGTGTAATTGGTAGCCACGTCAGACTTAGGATCTGATGCCGAGAGGCGTGGGGGTTCGAGTCCCTTTATCCGCACAAT
>JAZOMS010000054.1:0-5598 GCA_045654145.1 Alistipes sp.
CAATTAACTACATACTGAGAACTAAGCACTTAACAAATTCTTACGATTTTTTTGCCGTGCACACATTTCCCAATCTCATTTGCGAAATTACAAAAATAAAACGTGAATCGAAAATAATTGTCGTATTAATTTTGCAAGTTCGCTGAAATTAGCGTACTTTTGCAGACGCAAATAGCGTTTCGGACCCATAGCTCAGTCGGTTAGAGCAGCGGACTCATAATCCGAAGGTCGTGGGATCATGCCCCTCTGGGTCCACAATGCAGAAAAAGCCTCTCAGCGCATACTGAGAGGCTTTTTGTGTTATGTGCCGTGAAGAGAATAGCCTACCCCTCGAACGCTTTACCCATAAACCAACGGGGCAGGTTGCAGCCGACGTAGTTGCCGATGATGGCCCACAGCCACGCCCACAGCAGCATCATCTCAAACTTGCCAAGCAGTAGAGCCGCAGCGTAGTAGAATGCGTCAGCCACGCAGTGAGGCAAACCACACATAATGAACACGGGCACACCAAACAGCAGTGGCAGGTAGTGTCCTTTGCGCGCCCCATAGACCGCAAGGGTCATAATCATTCCCGTACCCACCGACGTTACGAGCAACGCATCCCACGTTGCCGCCGTGCGGGCTGCAAGGATTGTCTGCAAATTGGTCATCACCGACTCATTAGCGCAATAGCGAGCTATGCAAGCCGCCAAAAGGCAACCTACGGCATTGCCAGCCAACATCGCCACGAGGCGAGGCCACTGTCGATAGGGCAGAAAACCCGACTTACCCGTGTAGAGTTGCGCACCGCACATCACCACGCACAACAATCCGAAAGCGAACAGCACTGCGCCCGCCAGACCTCCTACACGCAGATAGACCAGACCTGCGATGCCGATCAGCAGACCAGCAAACACCGACATCGAAATGAATTGTCTATTATCCATTTTTTTAACGACTTAACAGCAACAACAATATAGGCAGGGCTATGCCGATCAGCATCTCTACGCCTCCACGGCCCCAAAGACCCTTTCGACCCTTGATCATAAACAGCCCCGTTAGCGTGATCACGATGAGCGACACGGCAAAGGCATCGGAGAACCACGTCCACCACTTATTGGGGTTGTAGTGAAGTGTCGTCATCGGGCTCACCAGCGGACGACGTCGCAACGACTCATAGACCACCCGCCCCGATTCGAGATCAGCTTCGAGCGACGATCCCCCCTTCAAGAACACCTTCAAGTGCTCCTCTTTCGGGAAGTAGTGTTTCGTGTAGCGTTCGTCGGCACCGATGCGTTCCATCAACGCCTCGACCGCCTCTCGATCGAACGTCCCCTGCGCAGGCAGATCATCGATCACAAAGACCTTGCGACTGACCGAATAGTGAGGGTTGATCCGATCGCGATGGTTCATATAGATGCCCGATATGGCGTAGATCAACACCATACCTGCAAACAGGAACGACAGATCGCGGTGTAGCACTCGACACCAACGACGCAGATCGTTACTCGACAACTTCATACTCCTGAGCCTCAACAAAGAAGTACGACAGATACTCCTTACCCTCTGCCTCAGCACGGGCTGCGATCTTCGTGCGGAAGTCGGCTATGCGCTCCACGCTGCTATTGGCAGTCTCGCCACGTGCAGCCTTCTCAGTGTCGCAACCACCCTCGCCACCTTCGCCGTGGTGCTCCTCGGTCTTGCTTGCGATGCGCTGCTCCCAAGCCTGTAAGTAGGCCTCGTCGATACGCTCCTCACACAGAGTACCCTTGACCTTCACAACGCTATTGACGCACTCCTGCGCAAACGAGCCGAGCTCGGCCGCCTCGACGCGGATCGTCTTGCCGCTGTCGCCCAAGAGGAAAATTTTACTTGCGCTGTGCGAGCAGATGAGGGTGCAAACACCCTCGATATCGATCAGCTGACCTGCCAGAGCCTCGCCGTCGGCTAGAATTGAGTCAATCACAACTGCCTGAGCCTCTACGCTCTCGGCTGCTTTATTGTTCTGATTATTACCGCAAGCCGTCAGCATCAAAGCTGCCATAGCGATTGCCAAAAACGAATTGAGTTTCATCACTTGATATGTTTTTAAGTTTATAAATTTCGTCAGACTCGATTTGCTCACTCACAAAGGTAGCATTTTTTTTTGAACTGCACGGCTATCAGCCCCAAATTAACCGCTTTAAACATATCGGTCTTGCTTTTTTTCGCTATCTTTGTGCTCGGAATTTAAAATTACACGAATAATGTTATTGGCTCTCGAAATCATCGGCGTCATCGTCGGACTGATCTATCTCTGGTTGGAGTACCGCGCCTCGGTGTGGCTCTGGCTGGCCAACATCATTATGCCTGCGATCTATATCTACGTTTATGGCGAGGCTGGATTCTATGCCGATATGGGCATCAATATCTATTACCTCGTGGCGAGCATTTATGGCTGGGCAATGTGGCTCCGACGAGGCGACAACGGCAAACAACTGCAAATCACCCATACCCCCCGCAAGATGATCCTGCCCCTCGCTGCGGCATTTGCCACTACAATGGCGGCAATCGTCTATATACTAATCAAATACACCGACAGCACCGTACCCTATGGCGACAGCTTCACCACGGCACTGAGCATCGTTGCGCTCTATATGCTGGCGCAGAAGCAGGTCGAGCAGTGGCTGGTATGGCTGGTGGTCGATGCCGTATGTTGCGGACTATATCTATATAAAGGTCTTTATCCGACGGCTGCGCTCTATGGACTCTACACCGTGCTGGCGTGGGTGGGTTACCGCCGCTGGCTAAAAATGATTGACGAAGATGCGACACCTTCCGCTGCCTAAATTGACCGATCGTCCCGATGTGGTGATCTTGGCCGCAGGCGACTTCCCGCACGGTGAGGTGGCTCACGCACTGCTCAATGCAGCACGCGAAGTGATCTGTTGCGACGGAGCAGCCGAGGAGTTCTGCGCTACGGGAGCCGAGCCCGTAGCCGTGGTGGGCGATTTCGACTCGCTCTCGCAGCAGCTGCGCGAAAGGCTTGCCGACCGACTCCACCACCGCCCCGATCAAGATGTCAACGATCTGTGGAAGGCACTCTCGCTGGCGATCGAACGCGGTGCGCAGGAGGTTGTGATATTGGGCGCATTCGGGCGACGCGAGGACCACTCGATCGGCAACCTGATGCTCTGTGCAGCACGAATGAACGAGGCTAAGATCCACGTGGTTGGTGAGCGAGGGGTATTCGAGTTTATCGATAGCGACTGCTCTTTCGAGAGCTTTGCCCAGCAACAGGTTTCGCTCTTCACACTCGCACCCTCGACCGAGATCTCGACTGACGGACTGCGCTACGAGCCACCTCAAAACCACCTCACAGCGATGTGGCAGGGGGTATCGAACGAATCGCTCGGCTCGCAATTCACAATCCGCACCAACGGCCCCACGATAGTCTATCGACTCTTCCGT
Organism: Alistipes sp.; assembly: GCA_045654145.1. Classification (GTDB taxonomy): domain Bacteria; phylum Bacteroidota; class Bacteroidia; order Bacteroidales; family Rikenellaceae; genus Alistipes. The sequence goes on from JAZOMS010000054.1 coordinate 3,430, forward strand.
TAGAGCTTAAACAACGAGCCTGCCCCACAAACGGGAGCAGGCTCTCTATTTTTTCGAGTAGTAGGTTTACCCAGCGCTACTCTTGTACATTCTCATTAGTGAGTTTCTCACCCTCAAATTCGCCCGTCAGCGTGCGCAGGAAGGCCACAATCGCTGCGTTCTCCTCCTCGGTCAGCTCAACACCCGACTGGTAGATCGCCATATCGGCAACCGCCTCCGTGAGCGTTGCACGGGTTCCGTCGTGGTAGTAGGGCCACGTCAGCTCGACATTGCGCAGACCCGGCACCTTGAAACGATGACGATCGCGCTCCTCCATAGTCTGTTTGAAGCGACCATTATCCTCCTCGGTCAGAGGCAGATCGCGCTCAGCAAAGTAGTGGCGACGCAAGCCCATCAGCTCATACGACTCACCACCCAGATTAGCACCCACGTGGCACGTTGCGCAATCGTACTTCTTGAAGAGTTCATATCCGCGCAACTCCTCCTCGGTCAGAGCCGAGTCGTCGCCCTTCAACCACTTGTCAAACTGCGAGTTGGGCGTTACCAGCGTGCGCTCGAACTCCTCGATGGCGTTGGTGATGTTGGTCTGATTCAATCCATCGGGATAGACCTCCTTGAAGGCAGCCGCAAAGGCACGATCCTTCTCCAACTTGGCCACGATCTCGTCGAACGATGTCGATGCCATCTCAACGGGGTTGAGTGGCGGACCTGCGGCCTGCTCAGCCAGCGTACCTGCACGACCATCCCAGAACTGAACGAAGTTATAGACCGCATTGTAGGTAGTCGGAGCATTGACACCACCCTTCTGACCCTCAACACCTTCCGAGTACTGTTTATTATCGACACCTGCTGTGTTCAGACCGTGGCACGATGCGCACGAAACGGTATTGTCGATCGACAAACGCGCGTCGTGATAGAGCGCATAACCCAGCAACGCCTTGCGAGCGTCGATGTCGGTCGGCTCGGCAATCGGACGCACTGGTTCACCTGCGCGCTCGCCCTCTACGCCGTCAGCGTAGTACTCCTCACGGTACTTGCGTGCCCAATCGACGATGACGTCGCGCTTGGCGTCGGTCATCTGGCTACCCCAATGCACGAGGTAGTACTTAGGCTCGGGCATACGCTTGTCCAAAGCCACCTTCTCGACCTTAGCCACATCAACCGGACGTGGCAACTGACCCGCCACAAGCGCCTCATAGAGAGGTTTGATATCGAATGCGCGGTAGCCCGAATCGATATCCTGACGGACTATCTTGCCCGCAATCGGCAACTTGGCATAGAAGGGCTGTTCGGCATCCGAGGTGTGGCAATCCAAGCAGCCACCCTTAACTAAAATCGCTGCCACACGCGCCTCGGGAGTATATTCAGCCGAAGGCGGGCGGTTCGAAATGCGATAGACAGCCACCAGAACAACGGCTAACGTCAACGCAAGAATCAGTAGTTTACTCTTTTTCATAGGCTCAATTTATTTTTGGTTATAAGTATGCACACTACTCTCGGCCGATGGGAGGTAATTGACTCCGTACCAGCACATCTGCAACGCAAGAAACGCCACCACAACCACCGCCACAAACCCTCGCCCACGACTCCGCAGGTGGATCGCCACCAGATACAACGCCCACGTCGCCACGGCCCACGCCTCCTTCGGATCCCAACTCCAATAGGCTCCCCACGCCTGCTTGGCCCACAGCGCACCCGTCAACATTCCGATCGTGAAGAAGGCCACTCCGCCATACATCAATCGATCGACAGCCTGCGTGAGGTTGCTCTCCTTACGGTACAAACCATAGAGAGCCATCAGCGTTGCGCAACCCAACAGCGCATAGGAGAACATATAGACCGCCACGTGAGGTACAAACCACCCACTCTGCAACGCTGGCATAAGCGTCTGGTCGTGAATCTCGGGGCGGGCGATATTGATAATCATAAAGACCGAAGCCAGCATTGTCGAGAACGACAGAATCCAGCGATAGCGCCAACGCAGGTATGTAAATGCACCCGCCACCAGCAGGCACAACGAGTACCACAATCGGGTTTCGCCCATCGTACGCAGAGGCGGTCGCCCGAGCGACAACCAGAACAGCGCCACAAACGCCGCCAACGCCACCACGCCCAGCGTTGCACTCACCACTGCCACACGACGCCTATCGAACCACGCCACCACAGCCG
>JAZOMS010000055.1:0-7046 GCA_045654145.1 Alistipes sp.
GACGCAATACGCTCTGAGCCAAACAGACGCATCAAATCGTCCTCCATCGACACAAAAAACTGCGACGAACCGGGATCGCCCTGACGTCCCGCACGACCACGCAACTGACGGTCGACACGACGCGACTCGTGGCGTTCGGTACCAATGATCGCCAAACCTCCCGCCTCGATTACCTCCTTCGGCAGCTTAATATCGGTACCACGACCTGCCATATTGGTAGCAATGGTAACCTGACCTGCGCGACCTGCCTCCAAGACAACCTGAGCCTCCAACTGGTGCTGCTTAGCATTCAGCACATTGTGCTTAATACCGCGCAACTTCAACATTCGGCTCAGCAACTCCGAGATCTCAACCGACGTAGTACCCACCAACACAGGTCGGCCCGTCTTAACCGTAGCGGTAATCTCATCAATCACAGCGTTATACTTCTCGCGCTTGGTTTTATAGATCAGATCATCGCGGTCGTCACGAATAATCGGACGGTTGGGCGGAATAACCACAACGTCCAGACCGTAGATACTCCAAAACTCGCTTGCTTCGGTCTCCGCTGTACCGGTCATACCCGACAGTTTGTGGTACATACGGAAATAGTTCTGCAACGTGATCGTTGCAAAGGTCTGCGTTGCAGCCTCAACCTTCACACGCTCCTTAGCCTCGATAGCCTGATGCAGACCATCCGAATAGCGACGACCGTCAAGAATACGGCCCGTCTGCTCATCAACGATCTTCACCTTATCCTCCATCACTACATACTCAACATCCTTCTCGAACATTGCGTATGCCTTCAACAGCTGCTGAACCGTATGAACACGCTCCGACTTGACTGCGTAATCGTTGATCACCTCATCTCGCTTAGCTGCCTTCTCCTCAGCAGTCAACTCGCCCTTCTCCAACTCTGCGATAGCATCGCCAATGTTGGGCAACACGAAGAAATTATCCTCGCCAACGCTCTTCGACAGCACCTCGTGTCCCTTATCAGTCAACTCAACCGAGTGTAATTTCTCATCAATCACAAAGTACAACTCGTCGGTAATCTCAGGCATACGGCGGTTATTATCAGCCATATAGACATTCTCCGTCTTCTGCATCAGCACCTTCACACCCGGCTCACTCAGATACTTGATCAGTGGCTTATACTTAGGCAGACCCTTGTGCGCACGATAGAGGATGATTCCACCCTCCTCATTCTTGCCCTCGCCAATCAGGCGACGAGCCTCAGCAACCAACTGCGTTACAAAATTCTTCTGCAAATTGTACAGACGCTCCACAACGGGACAGTACTGCTCGAACATCTGATCCTCACCCTTAGGCACGGGACCCGAGATGATCAACGGAGTACGAGCATCGTCAATCAAGATCGAGTCGGCCTCATCGACAATTGCATAGTGCAGGTTCTCGCGCTGTACCAGATCGGCAGGCGACGACGCCATATTATCACGCAGATAGTCGAAACCAAACTCGTTGTTCGTACCAAAGGTAATGTCGGCCAGATAGGCACGCTTACGCTCGTCGGTATTGGGCTTGTGCATATCGATACAATCAACCGACAGACCGTGGAACTGATACATCGGACCCATCCACTCGCAGTCGCGTCGCGACAAGTAATCGTTGACCGTAACTACGTGTACACCCTTACCGGCCAAGGCATTGAGGAATACGGGCAGCGTCGCAACTAGCGTCTTACCCTCACCCGTTGCCATCTCGGCAATACGGCCACGGAGTTTCTTATCGTCTGAATTTTTCAGACCCTCAACGCGACCCAAGTGCAGTACGACACCACCAAAGAGCTGGCTATCGTAATGGACCATATTCCACGTCAACAGGTTGCCACCTGCAATCCAGCTATTCTTATAAACGGCCTTGCCCTCCTCGTTGATCGAAACGAAATCCTTGCGAGCGGCCAAATCCTTATCAAACTGCGTAGCCGACACCACAACCTCTTCGCTCTGCGAGAAACGACGAGCCGTCGATTTCATAATCGCAAATGCATCAGGCAGGATGTTATAGAGTTTCTTCTCGATCTTCTCATTGACAACCTTTTTAAGCTCCTCGATGCGCTTGCTCTTGCTCTCTTTCTCTGCCAACCACTTATCCTTAGCCTTCTCGCGCTCACGAATATCCTCCTGATCGAATGCAGGCTCAGGCTGCTCCAACTCACGCTTCAACGATGCAATTTCGTTCTCCTCGGGAGCGATAAACTCGGCTATCTCACGACGCAACGACGCACTACGCTCTCGCAATTCGTGGTTGGTCAACTGATCGATTTCAACATATCGCTGTTTGATCTGCTCCACAAATGGCTCGATCAATCGGCGATCTTTCTCCGATTTCGATCCGAGGAACAGTTTAATGGCTTTCTCTAAAAAACTCATCTGAATATCTAATTAGTTAATCATACAAAGGTAACGCTTTTTCACGACATTACACTATTTTATGCTCTTTTTTATCACTCTTCGCCCCAATCTGCACTCACAACAGCGGCCATTAAGACAAAATTCGTTAAAAAGTTGCAACAACGCCTGCGAGTCAAACGAACTTTGTACCGGAACACCCTCGCCCAACCATCCACGAATGAAACGATTGTCCTCGGCTGGAATACTCTCCAACAGATCCACCGCACGCTGGCGCAACTCCTCATTACCCGTACGTGCCGCATAGAAAAATTGCATCGGCACAACCAGATTGATTCCGATCAGGTGTGCCTTTGCACGTCCTAAACGCTTAACCGAACTCGATGATTGGCGGGCAGGGATGTAGTGCGTAGTCCAATAATCAGACGCCTCAACCATAAACAATCGACTCACATCTTCGGCCGTGCGGCACTCAATCACCTTCGAGAATAGCAGATCCTTACTGCATAGCAGCTCAGCCATCTGCGACAATCGCAGCACGGGGTGATTGCGAGGAATGACACCCTGCAGAGTCCACTCGTTGGGCGACATCTGCTCGATGGCATATTTATGCGAAAGATAGAAGTAGTCTGTCTTCAAACGGTGCAGATACTCATCGTGCTCATACTGCTCCAAAAGACCCGACCCACACAGCAACATTGCCTCGGCGGCGTGCGATGCTTGGCGTTCACGTTGAATAATGCGATAAGGCACTCGCCGAGCCAACTCCATATAGGCTTCACGATTGCGAATATCGCCCATCACGCGGAACAGCATTGCATACAACGTCTGATTCCAATCGCCATTACTCGCCTCGAATATGCGGTCAATATCACCATATTTTCGCACAATACGATCGAAAACCAGCCCCGTGAATATATCCACACGATGTAAAGAATCCATTTCGCGCAATCGTTCGCCACAATAGAAATGGACTGCACCACTTCGCAGACGATTATACATCCGTCGTGCAGCATCGGGAATTGTCATCTGAACTACCGGCAACGGTTCGCCAGCCCGATTGAGAACCACCCTACGATCGGTTGTGAATTGCGCAATGGCATCCAACTCATCACGCACATCGTCGCCCAATGCCACAGTGCCACTATACAGACATCCGTCTATTTCGATCCGCGCACCGACTGCAACCGATCGCTCAGCCATAACTTCACCTCCACTGACAACCCTCACCTCGCGCCCATCGGTCGAACGATAGCAACCCAACGGCCACTCCGCCATGCTCCACAGCAGACGCAAAAGCGCATTATCGTCAGTATATTTCATCAAATAGAGGCGTTGGTATTACAGCAGATTAAGTTCAAGCAGAGCCTCTTCGCTCATCATCGAGCGATCCCACGCAGGCTCGAATGTCAAGATCACATTCACCTTCTCAACCCCATTGATCTTAGCTACCTGAGTATTGACATCCTCGACCAAGATGTCGGCCATCGGGCAGTTCGGGGCCGTTAGCGTCATACGTATCGTAGCCACTCCATCAGGCGTGAAATCGATCTCGTAGATCAATCCCAAGTCATAAACATTGACAGGAATTTCAGGGTCATATATATTTTTGAGCGTCAGAACAATATCGCGTTCGACGCGCAGTATCTCTTCGGCAGTCATCATAATCGCAATCGCTATTCGTTTACTTCTCGCGCGCCTCAAAGGCCAGCGCATACATTCGCATCTGCTTGATCATCGCCAGCAGGCCATTGCTCCGCGTAGGCGACAGATTCTCTCGCAAACCAATCTGATCGATAAAATAGAGATCCATCGCGAGCAACTCGGCAGGCGTGCGTCCATTCATCACACGAATCAACAGCGCAATAATGCCCTTCGTGATGATAGCATCACTATCGGCAGCGAAATATACCTTGCCATCGCGTAGTTTGGCATCGACCCAAACGCGCGACTGACACCCCTCAATCACATATTGATCGGTGCGATGCTCAGCCGCAATCTGCGGAACCTCTTCGCTCAGCCCAATTAGGTAGTCATACTTATCCAACCAATCTTCAAAAACCGAGAACTCCTCGATGATCTCCTCTTGAATCTGATCCATATCTATTTACTAACTCTTGAATTATTCAACCACTATTTATCCGCACCAACAATCTCTTCGAGCGGCAGTGCTGACGAGGCAATAGGGCGACCGATATTCACTATGCGCGCCAAAGTGGAAGCCACCGAGCACATATCCACCAGGCGATAGACCTTGCGTCCTACAGGTACTTGCCACCCCAACCACAGCATCGGCACGTGGGTATCGTAGCCATACATCGAACCCGAACGCGAACGAGCCTCATCATCTTCACGCTCCTCGATCCAACCTGCCATCAGATTGATCGTCAGGTCGCCCGAACGACGAGGATAGAAACTATTCTGCATCATCTGAGCATACGACGCTCCGAAATAGCTGTTCTGCATCGCTGTCGAAGTCATCACGTGCGACACACCACGGAACTGCAACGCAAAGGCCGCAATGCGATTCTGCACCTCCTCCAAATTGAGATTTTTGCTATAAATCAGGTTGCGGTTAAGATACAATTGGCGATCGACATAATCGACAACCCAATCGCCTGCACCCCACTGCGCAATCATAAAACTATTGAGAATCACACAAAATTGACGTGGATTGAATCGCTCACGCGGCTCATCTCCCAAATCATACGAATCGCTCGATCCGTGATCCGACGTAAGCAACACCAGCACCTCCTCGGCACTGTCGAACTGCGCAAAGACAAAGCCCAAGAACTGCTCCAAATCGCTATCCAAACGATAGAACATATCCTCAATCTCCATTGACTCAGGACCATACAACTCGCCTATGTAACGCGGTGCATCCAAGCAGATATTGAGCACATCGGTGATTTCATCATTTCCCAAACGCTCGTTCATAATTGCACGACGCGCAAACTCAAAGACGATCGTATTGCCAGCAGGTGTCGAGAGAATCTTGTCATAGTCGCGCGAGATCGTCGGTTTGGTGAACATACGCGACAATGCACCACGTTTTTTCGTAGTCTGTTCTGACGCCTTCATAGGCTCCAAGCGCGAGTAACGACGATTGACATAGAGCTCCTTATCGTTCAGCAACATCCATTTGTAATCCAAGAACGAAGCGTTATAGCGCTCGTCATTATAGTCGCTCACCCAGCTGGGCAACATCGTTTTGTAAGCTGTCGAGGTAGCCCAACTACAACGCGAATCATCAATCCAATAAACATTCGACGACTGACCGCCCATAACTACTGCCGACATCGGATCACAAGCCACCGTAACGACACGGCTATTGGGCGAATAATCCATCAACGCATCGGCAAACGTTGGTACAGCCAAATTGTGATTCGAGTAGCAACCACGACCATCATCACAATCCAAGCCTCGTGTCGAACGGTCGTCAATCAAAGCCACCTTGCGTCCCGTGGTGTAGTCGATCCAATAGTCGCTCGTAACGCCGTGAATCGAGGGATTGGCTCCCGTGGTCAGCGTCGCCAACGCAGCAGGCGTGGTAGTCTGCATAAAGTTATAGTAGCTCTCCTCGTAGCTCGTTCCCTCACACATAAAACGTTTGAAACCGCCCTCGCCAAAGCCATTCTCGAAGCGCGACAAAAAGTCGTAACGCATCTGACTCACAACGATATTGATGATCAAACGGGGCTGTTTGGGCGACTCCGAAGGTTGTGTTGCGGGCTGCGCACGCAACGCCCCGAAGGGCAACAAAGCAAGTATTAACAGTGTACGAAATTTCATCTTCTCAATTTTAAGCCGTAAAGATACGAATTTAATGTGAGGTGGCGTGCTTTTTCGGGCTATTTATTTCTCGTCGAGCGCAAAAAATGGACGCAACACAGCCCAATTCGCATCGGGATATTGCACCGACAAGCCATTTAGTCGCTCATTCATCTTGCGGCAGAACTCACGGTGAGCCTCCGACTGCGGATCGCTCGGGCGATGATGTGCCGCACGCCACATACGTTCAGCCTCGTGCATCGCTACACCTGCCGAGGGCGAAATTGCCCACTCGCACCAGCGCTCCCAAATGTAGTCGATCGCCACCGTCGATGGGTGTACCATATCGGTCTCATAAAATCGGTAATCACGTAGGTCGTCATTCATAATCTCGAACGAAGGGAAGTAGCTCACCTGCTCCAATCGCGCCACAACATTCGCCGCAGCCACGCGCAACACCGCCTTACTCAGCGAGTTGCCATCAAGACCATCCGCCACGTGGCGCACAGGACTAATGGTCAGCACAACACGTTTATCGTGCAGGTATTTTTCGACGGAGTGCATAAGCAATTCGGTGATTTCCTCGACGCTCATCATCTCACGAGTAAAGAGTTGCGACGACAACTTGTGGCAGTTTGCCACCACCTCGCCATTGAGTCGATAGATCCACGCCGAACCCAACGTCAGCACCACCGTATCGGCCTCGCGCAGAGCCTTTGCACCGCGTTCGACCGCACGATTCATCGCCTCGACAGCCTTCCCGACATCGCGCGACGCGAAAGCACCGTCAAAATCAAACGCCACCCCCGGCTCACCACTAAGCGTCATATCCTCAATCGAATATGGGCGTTCCGTCGCCAGGCGTTCGATCGTTCGCACGAGCGACGCAGGATTGAACATTATAGCGAATGGATTGCTCTCGAC
>JAZOMS010000056.1:0-2105 GCA_045654145.1 Alistipes sp.
CTAGCAGTTTCGTCGCTTATAATTCCCCGAAATTTTGATGGGTCAACACCCAAATATTCCACGCAGATTCGATTCGAAATCGCAAGAAAACGATCAAGATTGAATCGCTTTGCAATCTTGATTATCCGAGCCCAATCGACCTCCTCGCCACAACGCAACACAAATACCGCCCAATCGCACAAATGTCGTAAAACCGTCTCTGCCGTAACGAAGTGCCCTGCACTATGGCGCAACAAAAACAATGCATTGAAGTTGGGCGAGGGTAGCGCAACACTCTCACCATCAATGTCGATCTTCGTGCTCAACTCCTGATCTACCAACGAACGCAAGATCTGCTCAAACTCTACATTCGAGTTGTGAGAATTGATATTAAGAAAATTACAGTGATTCTCCACCAAAATTCCATTAACCGTGAAGGTTGTGTGGTGGTGCTTGTCCTCGTTGATTTTGACGCCGTGCATTTTGCTCAGTAGTGCGTCGGCCTGCTGCTGACGACCGTAGAGCCAAATATCAATATCGCCACAAGGTCGATGTTCGGGCACGGGATAGCAAAGGCTCAGTCCGAAGCCCTTCAACAACATCATCTCGAAACCATTACGGTTGTAGAACGAGGCAAGTTTGTGAATCGTTGCCCGCTGCTTTGCATAACTCTTTTCGATGCTATCGACGTTTGCCAACCAGCGCAACATCTGGTCGCGCGCGGGTTGCTGTTCGACAGGAATCTTACCCGCAGCAATCAATTTCTGCACACCATCCCACGCAATAGCCAAAACACCCTGAGTCGCAGCCAGCTGGATGACTGCACTCCAATCCATAACCCCATCGACACTTGGCCACTCCTCTCCGTTACCAAGTCCCGCCCGAGTTAGTGCAAGTAGTATGCTGGAATTTTGCTCCATTTGTTAAGCGTTTTTGGTTTTGAGGTACTCCTCGTGCAGGTGGTAATATTTGCGTTTGAAGATAATATACACGCAAGATAGAACGACAATTACCACCGTGAAATACCCCCACTTATTTACAGGCAACCAAATAGCCCCAGCAGAGATGGCTAATTGCAATATCAAGTAGATTGTCGAAACAGCCGTATGAGGTATTTTGAGTTCGTTAGCCATCAGTTGGTAAACGTGCTTACGATGAGCTTCGAAGATGTTTTCGTGCAACATCAATCGATGGCAGATAGTCAGTATCGTATCCACCCCATAAATAGCGAAGAAGATTAGATACCACATTTGTCCGCTTGATATGATCAAGGCTCCAAGTGCAAATACTAATATAAAAGCGATTCCGACCGATCCTACGTCGCCTGCAAAACAACGCGCACGTTTGCGGAAGTTGAAAAGGCAAAAAACAAGCACTCCAATCAATGTAATCCATAACAATTGGCTATCAATGAAATCGAAGCTACTATTCGCGATCATCAATGGCACCAAAACGGCAATACTATATGCTCCCGTAATGCCATTAATACCGTCCATAAAATTGTAGGCATTGATAATACCTATGCATAAGATCAAGGCCGGGATTATCTGCCACCAATTTTCGGCAGTCAGGATTCCCCATTGTTGAAACATCAATACCATTGCTGCAAAATGAACCAAAAGACGTATGCGATTGGGTATAGAGTGAATGTCATCAACAAAACTAACTGCGCAAATTGCTGATAGTCCTACCATAAACCACGGATAATGCAATCCGAAAAATGCACAGTATATCCACGCAGAGATTAAGAATATAATGCCTCCTCCGCGCAGTGTGATATGCGTGTGCGAGCTACGCAGATTAGGTTTGTCGATGATGTTGAAATGGTCGGCAATTCGGAAGTATAACAACTCGATAACGATGAGAATCGCTGCTATTATTATCAGTGTTAGTGCTGTATTCATAACAAACTCTTATACATTTTCAATAACTCATCCCAGACATCCTGCTGACGGAAGCGTGAAGCAATCATTTCACGCGCCGAAGCTGCCATTTGTGCATTCAGCTCACGATCCGTCGTTAAGCGTCGCATTGCCTCATAGAGTGCCTCTTCGTTCTGTTTGGGAATGATCAGACCATTTCGGCCATCGACTACAACTTCATTACAACCGTTGATGTCGGTAACA
>JAZOMS010000057.1:0-1418 GCA_045654145.1 Alistipes sp.
CACCTCCGCTGTACTTACCAATACCAACCGATGTACTCAGCACCAAATCATTGACCACCTGCTCACCATCGACCCAGATACGCATACCTGTCGAACGATAGCCACAGAAGGTAGCAATTAGACTCAGCACATAGAGTATGCGACCACGATGACCACGTGCTTTGAGCGAATCGAAACCTCGAATCACCGCAGCATCCAATCCCGCACCACCGACATTGGGCATATAGCGCGATTGGCGATAACTCGACTCCTCGTAGTTCACCACTCCCACATCTTGCAGAAAAGTGTGATTCTCGGCAATGGCTCGAATCGCTTCGGAGTACTTGCGCGGTATGCCGAACATACGAATCCAGTCGTTGCCCGTGCCCACAGCAATCACAGCTACCTGCACCTCGGTCGTCGGCACCTCCTTCTGTATGAAGATACCGTTCACGACGTCGTGCAGCGTGCCGTCACCACCGACTACGATTATTCGTCGATAGCCCGCACGTACTGCCTCGACAGCAAGTTGCGTAGCATGGTGTTTACGCTCGGTAAACACCATCTCGCAATCAACCTTATACTCTCGTAGCAGTCGCGATATCGTTGGCAGATCATCGAGCGCACGCCCCTGACCCGCAACCGGATTTACTATCGCAAACCACTTGCCTTCGACCGCCATAGCCTTGCCTACTCTATTCGATTACTTGCGGGGAGCGTTACCCAATGTATGGCAGAGGAAATCCCAGAATTTAGCCACCGATGCGATCTCCACCTTCTCGTCGGGCGAGTGGGGATAGCAAATGGTCGGACCGAACGAGATCATATCCAAGTTGGGATACGGGCCACCGATTATACCACACTCCAAACCTGCGTGGATGCCCACAACGCGAGGAGTTACGCCATACAGAGCCTCATAGCTCTCGGTCATTGCCTTCAAGATAGGCGACGCCATATTGGGCTTCCAACCGTCGTATCCACCGCTCAAAATAACCTCAGCACCTGCTAACTCGAATACAGAGCTGATAGCATCACCCAGATCCACCTTCTCGCTATTGACCGAGCTACGCAACAAGCAGTGCAACTTAATAGTTGCGCCATCCGACACCACACGAGCCAGGTTGGTCGAGGTCTGCACCAAACCCTTCATCGACTGGCTCATCGACTGCATACCATCGGGGCAAGCAACGACTGCCTTCACCAACTTCTCAGCAACAGCCTTCTCAATCATCTCAGCAGGTACTGCAACCTCCTCAGCCTTGATCGAGATCGAATCCTCGATACCCGAGAACTCAGCAACAACCATTTCAGTGAAGTCAGCAACCACCTTGCAGAACTCATCCCACTTCGTAGCCTCGACCATCACCGTAGCCTTAGCCTCACGAGGAATAGCATTGCGCAGACCGCCACCATCAACCGAGCAGAGCAACAACTCCTGC
>JAZOMS010000058.1:0-4516 GCA_045654145.1 Alistipes sp.
GATATGACCTACTACTTCACCAAGAACATCGCTGAGATGCAGCAGGCTGAGGCTGTTGATAACGCTGCTATCTTGGCTTTGGTTGAGAAGTGGGTAGCTGCTGATGCTGCTGACGCAACCGCTAACAAAATGCTCGTTTCGCAGCACTTGGCAATGAAGGATTACGACAAGGTGATCGAGTTGGCTGAGGCTGTTGCTGCATTGCAGGTTGAGGAGGCTGACAAGTCGGATGTTTACTACTCGCTGGGTATGGCTCACAATGCAAAGGAGCAGAAGGCTGAGGCTATCGCAGCTTTGAAGAAGGTTACCGCTGGTAACGCTGCTGCTGCCGCTAAGGCTGCTGTTGCTGAGTTGAGCAAGTAATTAGTCTGATTAGAATATCATTCGGATAATGTCCGATCCCTATTGTGGGGTCGGACATTTTTTTATTCACAATTATCACGATTATTTTCTATGCATTCAATTTAAGCTCATCATTGGCGGGTGGGGGCTCGCCCAGAGAGCGACCCGCCAATGATGACACGCTCCGCAGGGCGTGAGTGATGTTTCCATACAGAACGAAATGAGAGCCTAAAACATAGCCCAAAATCAAAATAATTGTGAATCGTGAATCGAGCATAAAAAAAGCCGCGCTCGAACGAATCGAACGCGGCCAAATTTGTATAGAGATCTTGCGAACTACTCTTCGGGGTTCATAACCACCTGAGCCGAGTTGCCGCTATTGATGATCTTCGAGGCCAGAGCCTTGATCTGCTCGGCGTTCATACCCTCGACAATCTCCTGATAGCCGGTGAACAGATCTGCGCCATCAACGTGCAGGTTGTTCAACGTGCCACTCCAAGCCGAGTTGTTTTTGATGTTATCCAAGTGCTGCTTAACCATATACTCCTTGATGGTGTTGATCTCCTCAGCCGTCGGACCCTCTTCGGCCATCTTCTTCAACTCGTCTTTAACAACCTGGATCAACTCTGCGGCCAGATCCTTGTTGGTATCGAACTGAACGATGAAACGAACTGCCTCAACGGGACGACGCGAGAAACCGCCACCGCAACCTACGCAGTAAGTCCCGCCACGCTCCTCGCGGATCGAGGTGGTGTAGCGCTGACGCATAATCTGCTGCAAGAAACTGAATGTGAGCTGATTGTCGAGCGATGCGGGAACATCAGCATTGAAAGTGAGCGAAATGGTAGTCTTGGGCATCGACATCTTCGTAGCGAAGGTGTTGTCAACCTCGCCCTTCCACCAACGTACGCCGTCGTCCTTCCAAGTCTTGCGGTCCTTCTTCTTCGACGATGCGGGCAACGAGCCGATATACTTCTCAACCTGCGGCTTCAATACGTTGAGATCGACGTTGCCAACGAAGGTGAATGTGAAGTCAGCTGCATTGCCATAAACGGTCTTGAACAGCTCGGGCATCTTCGCGAAATCGACCTTCTCCAACTCTGCCAAGCCCATCATACCACGACGCGGGTTGTTGTTGTAGAGGGTCTTGTTGTACTCCTTCTGGAAGGTGTACATCGGGTTGCTCTCAACGTTTTTGAGCTGGGTTGCGAGCATATCCATCAGCACGCCAAAGTCCTCCTCGCTCCAACGGGGTGCGTTGAAGTAGAGCCACATCAGCTGCAATTGAGTCTCGATATCCTTAGGCGAACAGGTACCCGAACCGGTAGCGGTGTAGTCGTCCATCGAGAACGCAAAACCAACATCTTTGCCTGCCAACTGCTTTTGCAGGTCGGTAGCCTTGAACTTGCCGATACCAGACTGCTCGATGGTCATATCGATCAACGAGGCGGTGTAGATATCCTCATTCGCCACAAGCGAAGCACCACCCAGAGCCTTAGCCGAGATACGCAACTCGTCAGCCTTGAAATCGGTAGGCTTAACCACAACCTTAATGCCATTCTTCAAGGTCCAAACCGTCGAGCCGAACTTATCGGTCGAGGTCTTTGCTACGGGCGAGCCCTTCAATACGGTGCCTTCGGGGATCAGCGGCTCCTTCACTACGTTATCCTCGTAGGGCTTCAACTCCTCGCCACGTACCTTATTCATAATAGCCAGCATCTGCTCGTTGGTCGGAACGGGTGCGTCAGCCTTCTCGGGAGCGGTTACGATCACTACGTTATCCTTCTGCTTGAAGAGCTCCTTTGCCATAGCGTTGAGCGAGTTCAGGTCGAGCATCGGTACGATCTGCTTAACCAGCTCGTACTCGGTCTCAGCCGACGGAATGGGCGAATTGGTGCGGAAAGCGTTCAGATACTTCCAAACCAGCTCACCGTTGCGGCGGTCGTTGCGGTTATCGTAACCCTTCTCATTCGAGCGTAATACCTCAGCACGCTCACGCTCCAACTCCGACATCGTGAAGCCGAAACGCTGTGCCTTCTCAACCTCAGCATAGAGAGCCTCAAATGCCTTTTCAACCTCACCGTCGCGTGCAATAGCGATTGCCTGCATAACGTCCTGATAGTCGGTCAGTGCGCCGTAACCCGAACCTGCTGCGATGAACGGAGCGTTGGGCTGCTGCGAAATGTCGGTCAAGCGGTTGCTGAGCATCGAGCCGATCATCTCGATCGCCAGATTAGCCACGAATGCCTGAACCGTATTGTTCATCTCCTTCGGAACGGGGTCGTGCTTGATGAGCATCGTAATGCGGGTCGAGGTCATCTCGGGGTCGGTTGCAACGCAAACCATAGGCTCGTCGTTACCTGCGATCTTGATCACCTGCTTGGGCTCGGGATTCTCCACAGCGGGAATGTCGGCCATCACCTTCTTGATCTTCTCGACCATCCAGTCAGCATCGAAATCGCCAACTACGACTACGGCCTGCAAATCGGGACGATACCAACGGTTGTAGAAATCCTTAATATCCTGATAGGTAAACGATTTCAAACCCTCGATCGAGCCGATGATGTTGCGCTCGCCATACTTCGAGTAGTTCACCATCACGGGACGGGTCTTCTCGTTCAGACGCCAGTTAGCGTCGTTGCGCGTACGCAACTCCTCGACGATCACACCACGCTCATTGTCGATCTCCTCGTGTTCGAGCGAAATGAAGTGCGACCAATCGTGCAGGATCAGCAGACAGGTATCGATGATGCCCTCACGATTCAGAGGTACGCTCGACATATTGTAGCAGGTCTGCTCCTGAGCGGTGAAAGCGTTGAGGTTAGCACCGAACTTCACACCCACCTTCTCCAAGTAGTTGATCAACATCTTGTCGGGCAGGTTTTTGGTGCCGTTGAATGCCATATGCTCCAAGAAGTGAGCCAGACCCTGCTGGTTGTCCTCCTCTTGAATCGCACCCACGTGGTGCAGAATGTAGAACTCGGCCTGCTTGGCTGGCTTGGCATTGCTACGCACGTAGTAGGTCATACCGTTGTCCAACTTGCCGGTTCTCACTGCGGTGTCGGCCGGAATTGCCTGACCCACAGCAGTCGCTACGAACGCAACGATCGCAGCGGCGGTTAAGAACAGTCTTTTCATTGTCTTCTCTGTGTTAATTGGTTATTGTTGTAAGTTATTTGCTCATTTTCGAGGTCATCTGCGCAATACTCAATGATATCCCCAGGCTGACAATCCAGCTCGCGGCAGATGGCTTCGAGTGTCGTGAAACGAATAGCTCGTGCCTTGCCATTCTTCAATATCGAAAGGTTGGCCTGTGTGATATCGACACGCTCCGAGAGTTCGCCGAGCGATATCTTACGCTTGGCCATCATTACGTCCAAGTTGATAATCAGTGCCATACTCTCCCCCCCCCGTTATTCTGTAAAACATTCATATTTAATAGGTTAGATGGTTGTTCCTCTTGTTGTTGTGTCGTGATATATCCGCTTGCAAATGTCTCGGTAATCTGATTGCCTATGTGGTAGTAGTTGCGGAAAACTTTTGCCATTCCTGAGCTGAGAGTTCCGAAACCAAAACTAGCAATGACCACCCTAATGAGAGCGATGTATAGAGCTAAAATAGGGCATTGTAGAGCATTTCGGATATCCATTGCAATAAAAAACTTGTAGTTATTGGTGCAAATGTATGCAATTTGTTGCGATTATCAAAATAAATTTATCGATTTTCGATATTTATTTTCACCTCAACCCTCGTACATTTTCGTAATTCCACCTCATCGAGGTTCAAACATACTAAATACTAATTCAGAGATACAAGTTAGTGATGGGGGAGCGAGAAGTGAATGCGTGAAAATAGAGGCGATTTGAATCTGTGAGCCTCAAATAGTCTATTTTTTGCAATATTTTATCCGCTTGAAAAATAGGTAGATAGTGCATAAGGCTGATAAAAAATAAGAAAAAGTGAGATAAAAATTTGCTTGTTCGGAAATTTTGCTTACCTTTGCACCCGCAATGAGAGATAAACTCCACTGCAAATGATGGTGCCATAGCTCAGTTGGTAGAGCAAAGGACTGAAAATCCTTGTGTCCCCGGTTCGATTCCTGGTGGCACCACAGCAAAGAAAAGCAAAACAACGTAAAATCCTGATTTTCAATGAAAATCGGGATTTTTTATTT